>JALSPL010000178.1 GCA_026985975.1 Anaerolineae bacterium
TATCAGCCAGCCTGATATGGCCGAGCGCCTGGCGGCCGCGGCTGTGCTGCACTTTGGCGGTCTGGACGCAGTGATCAATAACGCCGGGGCGCTGGCCCCCCTGGCCCGCATCGAGGACAGCGATCCCGATCTCTGGCGACGTAATCTTATCGTCAATGTGTGGGCTCCCTTCGCCCTGGTGCAGGCGGCTTTGCCTCATCTGCGCAAGGCCCCGCAGGGCCGGGTTATCAACGTCTCCAGCGGCGCGGCGGTGCGTCCCACGCCCGGCTGGTCGGCTTATTGCGCCAGCAAAGCGGCTATCAACATGTTCACTGCGGTGCTGGCTGCGGAGGAGCCGGGGATTACGGCCCTGGCGCTGCGCCCGGGCGTCATCGACACGTCCATGCAGCAGACTTTGCGTGCGCAGGGGGCGGACGCCATGTCGCCGGAGATGTATCGGCGCTACGTGCAATTGCACAGCCAGGGCAAATTGACGCCGCCCGAGCTGCCCGCCCGCGCGTTGGCGGCGTTGGCGTTGCATGCTCCCCGCGCCTGGAGCGGCCGATTCATCCAATGGGATGCGCCTGAGGTGCAGGAGCTGGAAGCGGCGTTTGAATAGGGCGGAGGCTGCCTCACAATTCGGGTTCAAGGACTGTCATTGCCTCAACTTTTGTGACAAAATTTCATAATCTATCTCCCCGAGCCGTATCCCTTTTCCCATCGTTGCGTTAGTGAAGGGTGAAAACCACCACACAAAATTTCAACGTCGCCCCCTTCGCTCAAAGGAGATAAATTATGAAACGACTCAGTATTATTTTATTCGGCGTTCTGCTCATTGGTCTGGCGTTCGCTTTGCCCGGCTATGCAGATTCCGGGCGGGATCACAGCCGCCACAATGATCCACATCAGGGTCAGGCGGCGATAACCATGCCCGGACAGACTGAATCCGCCGCCAATGTCATGAATCATGATGACGAGACCGAGTTTAGCGGCTATATCGAATACAAGAGTAGCGCCTATTGGATCGTCAGCAGCACAACGGTCGAAGTCGACGATCGCACCGAGATTGACGAAAAGCATGGCCCCGCCGATGTGGGAGCCTTTGTCGAAGTCAAGGCCAAAAAGCTCGATGACGGCTCATTGTACGCCCGGAAAATCGAGGTGAAACGACATCAGGGCACACCGGACCCCACCGAAACCCCACACCCCACCGAAACCCCACATCCTACGCAGACCCCGCATCCTACGCAGACCCCCGCAGCGGGCGAACATGTCGAATTCCGCGGCGTCATCGAAAGCCAGAACGGCGGCGTTTGGATGATTAGCGGCGCAGCCGTGACCGTGGACAGCAACACCCGCATCGAAGAGGAGCATGGCCAGGCCGTTGTCGGCGCCACTGTGGATGTGAAAGCCATGCGGCAGGCCGATGGCAGTCTATGGGCCAAGAAGATCGAAGTCAAAAAGCATGGCGATGACCACCAGGGCCAAGAAGTCGAATTCCAGGGCCGCATCCAGGCCAAAAACGGCGCCATGTGGACTATCGAAGGCCGTGACGTCATGGTTGATGGCAACACCGAAATGGATCAGCGTGAGGGCCGGGCCGATGTCGGCGCTTATGTGGAAGTCAAAGCCCGGGAAAACAACGACGGCAGCATGAACGCCCTTCGTATCCGCGTGCGCTCACAGGCCGATGACGACCGTCCCCAGATGGACTGGGAAGGCCGCATCCGCGCCATGAATGGTGACATGTGGGACATCGAGGGCCGCCAGGTGCAGGTGGACGCCCGCACCCGGATGGAAACCGAGAATGGCCCCATGCAGGTCGGCGCTTATGTGGAAGTCAAGGCCCGGCAGCAGACTGACGGCAGTCTCTGGGCCGAGCGCATCAAGACAAAAAATCAGAATGATCACGATCCCGCTGTCGTATTCAGCGGCATGATTCAGGCCATGACGGCCAATCGCTGGACTGTGGGCGGCTTCGACGTGATGGTTGACGCCAACACCATGATTGATCAGCGTGAAGGCGCAGCCCGGGTGGGCTCAGGCGCTGAGGTGCACGCCACCCGTCTGGCGGATGGTCAGCTCTACGCCCATCACATCCGCATCAAAGACGACGTACCCGATGGCGCAAAAATCGAATTTCGCGGGCCCATCGAGGCTATGTCAGCCGCAATGTGGACCGTCGCCGGTTTCGATTTGGTGGTGGATGACGGCACTTCCTTCGAGCATCTGGAGCGGGCCGCTCTGGGCGTCAGCGCCGAGGTGAAAGCCCGGCGCCTGGCCGACGGCTCCCTCCTGGCCATCAAAATCGATGTGAAAGGCGATCGCTTCGAGCAGCAGCGTGAGATGGCGTGGAAAGGCCGTCTGGAACGGTTTGACGCTCAGCGCTGGATTGTAGCCGGCCGCACGGTGATGCTGGACGCCAACACTATGGTCGTCGGCCAACCAGTCGTGGGCGCCATGGTGGAAGTCAAGGCCCGCCAACAATTCGACGGCTCGCTGATGGCCTATCGGCTGGAAGTGCAGCGCATCCAGGAACGCACCGAATTCATGGGCATTGTGCAGAGCATGGACATGAACGTCTGGCTGATCGGCGGTCGCACCGTGCAGGTGGACGCCCGCACCGTCTTCGATGAGCGTCACGGCCCCATTGGTCTCGGCGTCATGGTCGAGGTGAAAGCCCGCCGTCAGACCGACGGCTCCTGGCTGGCTATCCGCATCAAGAGTGAGGACTAAACATGCGTCATCGCCTTCACCCTCGCACCCCGTTACCCTCTCGCCAAAATCTACTCCTCACTCTGATGCTTATCGGTTGGATCAGCGCCCTCGCGGCGCTGGTCCAACCTGCAGCCGCCGCCGTGTCTTCTGCCATTCCCGTATCGCCAGCGGATAAAGATGCGGCGGCTCCGGCCATAGCTTTCGGTGACGCCGGGATTGTGCATGTCGCCTGGGAACAGGATGGCGGCATCTGGTACGCACGCTTACGCGAGGGCGTCTGGTCCGACCCCCAGCAGGTCGCCAGCGAGGGCGAGCATCCCGCATTGGCCGCGGCTCCTGATGGCGACGCGCTGCACCTGGCCTGGTCTCAGGAATTCGGCGGGAATTATGAGATTTTCAGCCGCCGCTGGGACGTCACTTCTGGCTGGAGCGTCCCCCGTAATGTTTCATCCAACGATGGCGGCTCCGCTTCGCCAGCCCTGGCCGTGGATGCAAACGGTCAGGTGCATCTTATCTGGGCCGACTCCAGTCCCGGCGTCAGCACGCTTTATCACGCCGTCTCCACCGACGGTCTCAGTTGGCCCGTAGCGCTTCCCATCGCCGGCGCGTTGGGCGGCAATCCCGCCGCCGTTTTCGACGCCAACGGCGATCTGGTCATCGCCTGGCAATATCGGGCCAGCTTCGCTGACAACCTGCGCGTCTGGACCAGCCGTTATCATAACGGTTCGTGGACGACGCCCGCCGCTTTAACGGACGGCAGCCAGCATGCTCTGGCTCCCAAACTCGGCGCCAACGCCCGGCGACTGGCCCTGGTCTGGCAGGAGGGGGATCAGGCCAGGCTGGCGTTTTGGCGCAACGGCGCATGGCAGGTTGATGTCAGCCAGCCGGGCGTCCGTCCGGTTGTCGCGATCAACGATGCGGGGCTGGTGGAATGGGCCTGGGAGACCAATGACGGACTCGCCCGCCAATTTGGTCTGGCGGGATGGATCAGTCCGACTCGCTGGGCCCGAAGCAGTTCCAGCAGCGGAGATCTGGCCTTGACGCCCCGTGGTCAGACTATCGGCGTCGCCTGGATGGCGAATCAGGACGGGCATGATCGCATCTTTTACAACGCCGATGCATTTGATACAATCAATCTTCCTTCCCTGCTGATGCGTTGAGTCCTTATCGCGGACGTTTTTGAGCAGTTCGTTATTAACCAGCATTGCAAATCCTTCTCCTGGCCCTCCAGGCCTCTCTCCGGGAACAAAGCGGGCGCGCTTCATCGCCAGATGACGCCGCATTGGTTAAACGCGCTCGCAAACTGGATGATGAAGCATGGCGGATTATCTTCGAACGACATTATCCCCGCCTTTATAGCTACATTTACTATCGCGTGGGGGATGCCAGCGTTGCAGAGGATTTGTGCGGTGAGCTCTTCGAGAAAGCCGTCAAAAACATTCATCGTTTCAAGTCACGGGATGGCGGTTTGGCTGGCTGGCTGACCCGTATCGCCCAAAACCTCACTTACGATTACTATCGTCGCCGCAAGGCTCGCCCCTCTGATCCTTTGGAATTGAATGAGTCATGGCTTTCCGGCGGCGATGATCCTGATCGCTCGCTTCTTAATCGTGAATCCACCGATTATCTGCGGCGGGCCCTGCAGAAGTTGACGCCTGAGCAGCGGGACGTCATCCTGCTGCGTTTCATCGCCCAGATGCGCACGTCCGAAGTGGCGTCCATCATGGGCAAAACCCCGGGCGCTATCAAGGCGCTACAACATCGGGCGCTGGCCGCCCTACGCCGCGAAATGGAGGCGTTAGGCTATCATGGCCTCATTTGACGATCGTTTAGACGACGCCATCAACCGTATGATGGCAGGACAGGATGTTTCCGAAAGCGACGAGCTGCGCGATCTGCTTGCGCCCGCCCGTCAGTTGCTGGAAACGCCTGTGCCCGCGCCTCCTCAGCGCACCGCCCGGCTGCGCATGAACGCGGCGCTGGCGGCGCAGCGGCGGCGGGGTCTGTGGGGCTGGTTGGGGCTCAGCGGTCTGCCCGGGCTTCGCCCCCGCCGTTTGATTCCGGCTATGGCGTTGGTTGCAACGATTGTTGTGCTCTTGCTTTCCAACTTCGCCTTGCCCGGACAATGGCTCTATCCGGTCAAGCAGGGGACTGAGGCCGTTATGTTCCTGTTCCGCCGCACCCCCGCGGCCCAGGCCGCCTATTATGTGCAATTGGCCGATCGACGGTTGACCGAGATGGAACGGCTGACAGCGACAGGGCGTCCGGTTCCGGCTCGGACATTGGCGCAATTCCAACAGGCCTGGGCGGAGGCTGCTTCTATTCCGGGCGTCGATCCGCAAAGCCTGCAGCGAAGCGCGTTCGAACAATCCCGGCGTCTGCAAGATCTGCTGCCAGCGCTGCCTACCGATTTACAAAACCAGGCAAAAGATGCGTTGGACGCCTTGCTAAGGCTGGCCGGCGTTGATTTTCTCACCCCCACGCCCACCCCTACTCCCACCGCTGCGCTGACCTCAACGCCCGCACCGGGCGTAACGCCCTCACCGACGCCCACACCGCCGCAACAGGGGCCGCCCCCCGAATCATCTCCGGCCCATACAATGACGCCCACGCCGGTGGTCACCGTCACATCGGTCTTTTCTGCACCCACGTCCACGCCCACGCCGACGTCAGCAGATTCTGCTCCGCCGACGCCTGGTGCGAGTCCTGCACCCTCCCCCTCGCCCGACCTTCCGCCATTCCCCACGCCCACGCCTGCGTCCACGCCGACGCCCACCCGCACGCCAACGCCTACCCCCACGGCAACGCCACATCCCAGCGAAACCCCGCACGAGACGGAAACGCCCGAGCCCACGCCCACATCCAGCTCAACGCCCGCGCCAACGCCAACGCGCACGCCGCACCCCTCCCATACGCCCGAGCCGTCCCATACGCCGACCCCCACTCCTACCCGCACGCCCACTCGCACCCATACGCCCAGGGCCACGCATACGCCCGAACCCACGGAGACGGCGGAGCCTACTGAAACGCCGCATCCCACCGAAACGCCTGATGACGACAAGACCAAAACGCCCGAGCCGACCCATACGCCAAAACCCTCCGAAACCCCCGACAATGACAGCGCCTCTGTCATATTTTTCATGTTGATGGCGTGAGGCGGCGTTGTGGGGACGCTCGCCCGATTTCACCGGGGATGACGCTAACAAAAGCTGCGGAAATTCATATCAACTCAAGTCAGGCCTGCTCTCATGGTGCAGCCTGGCTTTTATTTTCTGTCCTTGTCGGAAGAGATGATAAAATGAAAAATCACTCTTTTTTCGGAAAAATTCTTGCCCTTACCTTCTCAGTTGCTTTTGCAAGCGTCATTATTCCGGGGATTGCCTGAGCAAGATAGGCAGGCTGTCCTGGCGCAAGCGCGCGTGCGCGACTTTGCGGCGGGACAATTCATTGTTCATCAGGATGAGTTGGTGGGGGAGTTGTTGCTGGCGACTCGCGGACGGGTGCGCCTCTATCAGCTCACGCCCGACGGACATCAGGTCATTCTGCATATTGCCGGGCCCGGTGAGGCCATCGTTCTGCTGCCGGCGTTGACGGGGGAGCAAAGCTCAGTCAGCGCTCAGGCCGTTGAGGCGACCTCGGCGTTGGCCTGGGATGAGGCGGATTTCCGGGCGTTGATGCGGCGCTTTCCCGGTTTGGGTTTCAACGCTATCGCTATTCTAGGAGAGCATATCCGCTTGTATCAGGATCGTATTCGGGAGCTCACCACCGAGCGGGTGGAGCGCAGGCTGGCCCGCACGCTGTTGCGGCTGGCCAAGCAATTGGGCGTGCGCACAGCCCAGGGCGTGCTCATCGATCTGCCATTGAGCCGCCAGCATCTGGCGGAGATGAGCGGCACCACGTTGTATTCGGCCAGTCGCATCCTGCGGGCCTGGGAGGAGCACGGGATCGTCAGTAGCGGGCGTGAGCGGGTGACCATTCGTTCGCCGCACAAACTGGTGGCCATCGCTGAAGATCTACAGCGTTAGAGGCGGCAGCGTTTGCGGTGATTACCCATAAGTCGATAACGAGGCCCGCTTGCCACTGCTCCACCAGACTTTCGAGGTCTCGCAGACCTCGAAAGTCTACGGCCGACGCGGCTTTTGTAAGATATGGGTAATCGCCGCAGCGTTTCTCTTGTTATGAGCGGGACTTTGAAGTAAAATGCCTGGTGAATTGCCCGACGCCCGACAGCCCTACGGGCTCAACCTGGTCAAGCTTTGCGCCTTCATACATCGTCGGAGCAATTATCACACGTCTCTCTGGTAGGAAAGGAGCGCAATATGGCCCATCAGCCAACCCTTTTATTGGTCGAGGATAACCTGGCTCTGGCCGGTTCTTTGGTGGATGTCTTTGCTATCAATGGTTTCAAGACAACAGCAGTGCATCGCGCCGCCGATGGCTTGCGTCAATTGCGATATGAAACGCCCGATTTGATTATCCTTGATGTCGTGCTGCCTGATATGGACGGCTTTGCTTTTCTGAAAAATTTACGCAATGGCGCTGATATCGAAGACGAAGATCGGCGCATGGTTGTATCCCGTATACCTGTGATCATGCTGACGGCTCGTTCGACAAAAGAGGACATTCTTATTGGATTGCAAGCGGGGGCGGATCATTACCTCACAAAACCGGTTGATCCCGATGTCCTGGTTGCGCATATTCTGGTTCAATTGCAGCGCTCTCGTCGGGCCTCGGAAGCCGTGACGCCGTTTTTGGATGGAAAGCTTTATCCCAGCGCCAATCGGTTGGTGTTTGGCGATGTCGTCGTGGCTTTGACGACTCAGGAATGCGCGTTATTGAAAGTATTTGCCTCTGAACCAGGACGTACGTTTTCGCGCGAAGAACTCCTGAAATTGGGATGGGGCATCGAAGCGCCTTATGAGACCAAGACCATCGATGTCCATATCTACAAGATCAAGCGAAAGCTTGCAAAGCAAAATATCGAAAATCCATTTGTCGCTGTCCGGGGCAAGGGTTATCGTTTGCGGAGTCATTAGAGGCTACTCATGAGTCGCATCACCTATCAATTTCGTGTATTTTTGGCCTATGCGGTGATTGTTTTTATCGTATTGGCTTATACCGGCCTGGTATCGATCAATGTGTTTACCGGCGGGGTGACCACACTGCTGACCAGACTGGGAGTGCAACAAGGACAGGATTATGCCGGACTCGCTTCCGAAATGGTGCGCGCCGGGATGGAGCCGGATGAGGTGCGAGAAGTTTTTCTCAAGACGGGGACGGGCAATGTCGCCTTCGTTGACGCATTGCCGGACGATGTCGATGTGGTTTCTGAGACGCCTGACTTTGCCTTTCGGTTTACGCCTGTCGAGAATCAGTATTACCTCAAAGTTCCGGAATTGGACGCCTATTTGAAATTGGTTTATCAAACGGATATGGCGGCGTTGGTGCAGCAGGCGCAGAGGACGTTCGTGTGGGAGTTTTTTATGATTTTTCTGGTGACGGCGACCATCGGGTTTTATCTCACCTGGTTCACCTTGCGGCAGGTGCGCGTCTTGCGGGAAGCGCTTGAGCGGATCGGGCGAGGGGATTTTTCCGAGCGCTTGAATTTTCGTAGCCATGATGAGTTTGGCGAATTGGCCAAGATGATTGATCAAACCGCCGGGCAGTTGGAAAAAATACGGCAGGAACGCAGCACGATGTTGAATCGGATTTCACATGAGCTGAAGACGCCGGTCTCCATTACCGTCAATCTTCTCTATGTCGCCTCCAAACATAGCGACAAAGAGGAAGTTCTGGAAAAAATCGAGACGGCTCGCAAGCATCTATTGCTGCAGGCCCGGCTGATAGATGACATTTTGCAGGCTCCTGGCCTTTACGATGAGTTATCTCTGGATCTGGACCTGGTGGAAGCGGGCGATGTGATTTCCGATGCCGTCGAGCCTTATCGCATTTACCTTGACTCATTGGGAATCGCTCTTGCCGTGGATATGCCGGAAGCTTGCCAACGGACGCTTATCGAAATCGACTCAAAGCGAATGCGGCAGGTTTTCGGCAACATCATCCATAACGCCGCCCGGCATCTTTCCGGACAACCCGCTGCCAGGCTTGAAGTCGCCTTGCGGTGCGAGCAACAAAGTGTTGTGATCAGGATAACCGATAATGGGCCAGGCATCCGGCCCGATATCATCAGTCGCATCTTCGAGCCCTATGTCTCCGCTCCCGGAGAGGGGCATGAGGGGATGGGCGGCAGCGGTCTGGGATTGGCGATTTCAAAAGAGATCGTGGAAGCGCACGGCGGCGAAATCGGCGTAAACAGTCCCGTAGAGAATGGGCGCGGCGCCAGCTTGATTGTGAAATTGCCCAGATTTGATGAGGAGGCGATTTTTATATGAGTTTGCGGTTTTACTGGATTGCTCTTGGACTCCTGTTGCCCATCGTTTGGTATTGCGCTTATGTGGATTTCCGAACGCACAAAATCCCCAATAAAGTCACTTATCCGGCTCTCCTGATCTTTGGCGGTTTCCAATTCCTGCTTCAACCAGACAAGGCCTCAATTTTCACCGGCATGGCGGTTGGTTTTTTATTCTTTTTCCTTCCCGCTTTGTTTTTGGGCGGCAAGGTCATCGGTGTTGGCGACGCCAAGCTTGGCGCTCTGATGGGCGTTGTTTTGGGATGGCCTGGCATTTTGATGGCGCTGATTGTCAGCCAGGCTAGCGCTCTTCTTTTTGTCATCCCGCTGTTGCTATCCCGTCGCATGACATGGAAAAGCAAACTTCCTCTGGGGCCTTTTTTGGCGCTGGGGTACACACTTACGCTGGTCTGGGCGTTATTCCTGGCAAGGCATTAAAGCGACTGTTAGCTGCAGCGCTCCTAAACGCAACCGATCTCCGGGAGCAAGAGGGGCGGGGTGCAAAGGACGCAATGGCAGCCCGTTCAAAAAGACGCCGTTAGCGCTGTGCATATCTTCGATAAATATCCCGCCCGCGGCATAACGAATTCGGGCGTGAGTCTTGCTGAGCGTGCCCGCCACTTCTTGCGCCAGCGGCAGCAACTTCTCCTCTTCAGCGCGGGCGGTGGCTGCAAGAAAGTTATCCTTACGCCCCAATATCCAATCTTTTTGCGAGAGATGTAATGTGTTGTCAGGGCCAAGTTGCAGGGAAACGCAGATTTTCTCGCCCATACGTCAAGGTTCGATCCCGGGTTGCGTAACGGCGTCGTCAGGCTGCAAAATGCCGCCCAGGTGGAAGACATCCGGCTGGATGATTTCTCCGGGATCGCCGATAGGCCGGATCAATAATCGCACTTCCTCGGCAAAATTGGCCATATAGGTCAACTTCAGCGCATCCTTGGGGCTAAGCGCCAGATTCACCACCGTATCGTTGACAGGCCTTCCTTCGGGCGTGAATTCCTGAGAAAGATCCACGTCGGAGTATTGGGGTTTTCCTGATACAGGGTCAGGAAAAAGCACAAAACGCTGTTTGCCAAAAATAGAGAGCACCAATACGTTCTCGAACAACATCTCGGTGTAAGCCTGCTTGTTCCCTTCTTCATCTCTCAATATGTAGGAAACGACAACATCAACCCGGTTCCCTGGGCGTACGGTGCCGCCAACGCTGGTCATCTGATTCACCGACAATCCCACAGCGCGCATCACCTGAGGCAACCCTCCGGCAGTTGTCAAGACTGTTTTTTCGATAAGGTTGCCTGTTTGCAAATCGACTTCGGTGTAATAGAGTCCGTAGTCCTTGATTAATTCAGCAGGCGTCTTGACATCGTCGGGAACAATGATGGTGTATGGCGTGATATATTCCGCCGGCATGGTCTTAAAGCCCAGCGCGCCTTCCGTTTCCAAAGCTCGATAGAAGGGGGTGCCCGCAGGAATCACGCCGATCGATTTCTCTCCACTTGGATCATACACGTCCATCAACCCCTTCTCTACTACAAGCACTCGCACCTCGGGGATGACTTCTGGTGGAGCAGGTTGTGTAGCTTTGAATACGAGAATGAAGGTGACAATGGCAAGTATCAGGCCAATGATTAATAGTAAGCGACCGTGTTTCATGGTGTTTTGTGGAGAAAATGCAAAACGTTCAACCCAGTTTCGATACAATGAACCATATCACAGCGCCGATGATCAAGGCAAGCGCAAGGCTACGCAAGGCTTCCATGAACGCGGAGGGAAAATCTCCTGTGCGAATCCCCTTGATTACCGGCGTAACCATCCAAAAGAGAAGCGCTGCCAGGATAATGAGCCAGTACGCTACGCCTACGCCCAGCCATGTTGGCATCTCAGCAGCGGGGGTTGTTGTCAACCAGACAAAACCGCCCAGCCAGATGAGCAGTCCAAGAAGATTGATGATGCGTTCTGGGGCGCTGTTATCAGAGCGTTGCATTGCGAGAATGGATATGGGTGGGCTAGCGCACCGGTCTGAAAAGTTGATCGTCGGTGACGCTCCAGGATGTTTCTTTGGGCACTTTGAATACGTCTTGTCCCCAGACAAGACCATCGCAGGTTTCTATGCGGATATCGTAAACGCCTTCAGGGACGTCGACGATGGCGGTTTGGTGTGGCGGTATTTTTTCTGTTTTGAACAGAGATTTCTTGAGTAGGTTGTCAGCATGCAGGAGATAAGAGCCCGAAGGGTAAAATTTGACGCTGCAAATGGCGTGATTACTCTGGTTATCGATGGTGACGGCATAAGTCTGGGAAGATGAATTCATCGTCGTGCATCCTGAAAGCGGAAAGATCAGCGCCATAAGCGCCCAGAAGAATATTGCTTTGAAGACTTGTTGTCTCTGAGCCATAGCGCATCCAGATTAAACCAGAAGAAATAGAGTCTGTAGCAACGCCAAATAATTCGTTTGATTAAGGGGCTGAATGAGGGCCATTCCGCTTTTTCCCCCGTCGTTTTCGCCCTGAATGCCCCAACATGTTTGCTCATGGCATAAGATGGTCAAGGCTTTTTCGTAAGGCTTCAGGCCCGATTGCCGGGATTGGACGTGTATGAACCATTCCAGCTCTGGTTGGATCAAAGCGTACACCAGAGGGAGCGCTTGCGCACGGGGAGCGCCTTCTTGTATCAATGTGGCCAAGGCTTTATCCAATTGGCCCTGGAGCGCCAATTCTTTTGCTGTTTGTAATTTGGAAACGGATAGCAAAAAGGCCTTGCCGCCGGTGGCTGATGGCAAGAGGTTGTTTAACTGTGCGGATAGGTCATCAACGAAGTTGGGCCACGAGAATGTTACATCGAGAGAATGGATTCCCATGGAGGCGTGGTGGTGGATAGCCAGATGTTCCGGGGCGAGATAGTAATAGTTTTCGGAATGAGAATCCAGCACCCTGCGTATCATCGTAACGATATGCAGGGGTTGGAGCGCCAGGAGGATGATTTTGCGAACGGCGTCATCCACGCCCAGTCTCCCATCGTCTCCAAGGGGAACGAGATAGCCGCGGGCAAGCAGGGAATGACTTGCACACTGGGTGAGCAAGGCCTTTTCCCTTTCATTCAGTGAGCCAAAAGGCGCATCCCCCAATCCCCTTAGTGTATCTCCGCCCAGATTTTGCACGAGCAGGGCAAGTTCTTCAACGCCAAACTTCAGGGTGAAACCATCGGCATTCGATAGGTTATTGGGCATAATGTGGTTGCGGTAAAGGCAAAAAGGCTATCTCCATTTTCTGTAGAGCCGGAAAACAGAGATAGCTTTGCGATGAAGGGAGCGAAATGTGGTTACGGCGTCGGGACGGGCGCCGGGGTTGGTTCGAATATGGAATGCGATGATCTTGGTTGGGATTGAGGCGGCGTGGGAGTCGATCGAGGAGCAGGGGCGCCGGGCGTGGGAACGGGCGCAGGGGCAGGTTTGTTCTGCGGCGTTCCAGGGGCGGCGTTGCTGCCGAAAAGATGTTTCCAGCCTTCATACAGGCTTGGACGCGGCGCCCGCACAATTTCCTCATCCAGGGCGTCGAAGGCTCTGTCTATGTTGGTGCGCCAACTTTCGGGCAGGTATTGCGTAACCGCACCGGTGATGTGCTGGGCCGATGCGTCGATGGTGACGGCCAGTTGATGAAGGCCGACCTCGATAGCGCCGCTGGCGGCCTGTCCCAAGCCGCCGATGGTTCCAAGAGCGTCCCAGTCTTTGGCGCTGTCCCAGCTATGACTCAGGCCTTCGCTGATATCGGCGACGCCTTCTCGGGTTTTATCCATTCCCAGGCCGTATTGGGCCAGATCGTCTCTGGAAGCGCCAAAGTATTCAGCATCCCATTGGTTGATGTCAAAAGGAAGTTGTCGTTGAGCCAGCTCGGGACTGAAAATATACTCACTGTGGGGGCTGGCGATGCTGCCGCCGAGAGGAGCGTCGGTAGCATAGGGGATGCGATCGTTGGTGACTTTCGGCAGGGTTTCGGGTTCGACGGCGGGGCTAATGCCGCCAGAGACGCTACTTCCCAGCAGCATGGCGCCTCCCGGCCCCCCCAATAGCCATCCTGCGCCGGCGGCGGCAGGCCCGGCCTTGTCGCCGTCAATAAAACGGATAGGATCGTTTTCAAGCAGGAAGTTGTGGTAGTTTTCTTTGCCTACGCGTTCGTTATAAGGAGCGCTGCCCGGGGCGCCGTAGGTGATCACGCTGCCGACGTTGTATTTATCGACAAGGGATTGATCGTCCGCCAAATTCATGGCCACATGCGCTCCCTGGCTGTGGCCAACCAGACGGATGGTCGCTCCCTCGGGCACTTTATCTTCGATGAGCGATTTGACGTAAAGTTGATAGGTTGAAGCCACGCCTCTGCCAGTACTGGCATTGGCGGGCCAATCATTGGCGCCCAGATTGCCATCCTGGTCGGCGTCGGTGCCGGCGATGCTGATGATGTAATCGTTGTCACCGATCTTGATGATGGCCACGGCTGGATCTTCTCCGGGATCCCAATGCTTGCCGTCATGCAAGCCGGCGGCGCCGGGGTTGTTGATGCGGTACTGTTGTTCGACGACCGCCGCCAGGTCCTGGTAATTGGCCTTGCGTCCCAATGTCTGTTCATCCAGCCGCAGGGGCGATTGTTGCCCCAGGTTGTTGTAGGGGTGCATAGGCTTGGGCGACTGGCTTTGAGCCGCCGAAGCGGCCTGCAGCGTCGGCGTTGCGGGGGTGGGGACGGGCTCGGGGGCAGGCGTCGGTTGGGGCGCGCGCTGCTGGGGCGAGGGCGTTGGCGTTGTGGCGGGCGCGGGCGTGGCGTCAGGAGGCATTGGCGCAGGTTGAGGCGGAGGATCCATGGGGACGTTCTGGGGAGCCAGATCGATATCAGGCGCGTTTTCGACGCCCTCCTTGACGCCGAGCTTGATGAAGATGCGGGTGAGTCGCTCCCCGAACGCGCCGACAAAAGGTCCCAGCGGTTTAAATATATTGCCAACTGAGAGTCGCGTAAAGCCCGAAAGGAGCGCAGCGGGAATGTCTTTCCATTCGGGACCATCCTTGATCAAATTCCCAATGAGGGATCGCGTGGTCGTCCAGACGGTCGATCCCAGAAT
>JALSPL010000179.1 GCA_026985975.1 Anaerolineae bacterium
TCCTGGTGGGCATGCCCGAGCTGCTGCGAGAGTTCGCAGATTACCGCATGTTGTTCTATGGCGCTCTGCTGGTGGTGATGATGTTGGTGAAGCCGGAAGGGTTCGTGCCCGAAAAGACGCATCAGCGAGAGTTGGCCGAAAGACCCGATGAGCCGGAAATCGCGCCTGAAGCCCCCGCCCGAGCGGAAATATAAGGAGGAGATCATGACGAAAGAAACGAAAGCTGGCTACATTCTGGAAACCGTGCATGTCACCAAGCAGTTCGGCGGTCTCACCGCTGTCAAAGACCTCAGCATCCAGGTGCCTTATCAATCGATTTACAGCGTCATCGGGCCCAACGGCGCCGGCAAGACGACATTCTTCAACTGCATCACCGGTTTCTACAAGGTGACCGAGGGGGACATTCTGCTGGATGGCGAGCCCATCGTGGGCTATCGTCCCGACATCATCGTCAAAAAGGGCATCTCCCGCACCTACCAGAACATCCGCCTGTTCCAAAATCTGACAGCCCTGGAAAACGTCATGGTCGGACATCATCCCCGCATGAGCGCAGGATGGCTGGGAGCCGTTTTCAGCACGCCCCACACCCGTAAGGAAGAAAGAGAAACCAGGGAATTGGCCATGAAGCTGCTGGCCTTTGTGGGATTGAAAGGCTTCGAATATGAATTGGCGACCAATCTTCCCTACGGTCAGCAACGCCGACTGGAGATCGCCCGGGCGTTGGCCAGCGAGCCCAAGCTGCTTCTGCTGGATGAGCCCACCGCTGGCATGAACCCCAGCGAGACCGAAGAGATGACCGAATTCATCAAAAATCTGCGCGACACGCTGGGCATTACGATCCTCCTCATCGAGCATGACATGCGGGTGGTCATGACCATCTCCGACATCATCACTGTGCTGGACTATGGCGAAAAAATCGCCGAAGGCGAACCGGCCGACGTCCGCGCCAATCCCCGGGTCATCGAAGCCTATCTGGGCCGGGGCGCGGCCACTCAGCACGAAGCGCAGGCAGCGTAAGGGGGTAACAGGATGACACTTCTCAGATTAGACAATGTTCACACCTACTACGGCAACATCCATGCCCTCAAAGGCATTTCCATCACGGTGGATGAGGGCGAAATCGTCACCCTCATTGGCGCCAACGGGGCTGGAAAATCCACCACCCTGAAAACCATCAGCGGCCTGCTGTATCCACGAGAGGGCCAGGTGTATCTTGACGATGAACTGCTGACCAAGCACGCCGCCCATGACATCGTGAAAATGGGCGTCATCCATGTGCCCGAGGGTCGCCGCGTTTTCTCCCGCCTGACGGTAATGGAGAATCTGGAGATGGGGGCCTTCACCCGCACAGACAAAAGCGGCATCCAGCAGGACCTGGAGCGGGTGTTCGAGCTCTTCCCCCGTCTGAAAGAGCGCCGTAATCAGGTGGCGGGCACCCTCAGCGGCGGCGAGCAGCAGATGCTGGCCATGGGGCGGGCGCTGATGAGCAACCCCCGCATCTTGTTGCTGGACGAGCCATCCATGGGCCTGGCCCCGGTGTTGGTGGATCTGATCTTCGACACCATTCGCGAGCTCAACAGCCAGGGCATGACTATCCTGCTGGTGGAGCAGAACGCGCTGCTGGCGCTGGATGTGGCGCATCGCGGCTATGTGCTGGAAACGGGCGTCATCGCACTGGCGGGCGACGCCAAAGAGCTGGCCAGCAATCCTCAAGTCAAGGAAGTTTATCTGGGCGGAGCCTGACCTGCTACGGCAAAACGCCGGATATGATTTCAACCGAAAAGCGCGGTGCATGTTACAATGGGGATCAAATCATGTAACGTGCATCGCGCTTTTGCGCGTCAAACCACCTAACCTGGCCGAGCCAGAACCAAACAGGAACACAGAGTTTCACAGAGATTGCCAGAGCGCCACAGAGAAATCTCTAAAAATCTCTGTGAAGCCCTTGATTTTTCTCTGTGGCTCTCTGTGTAACTTTTTGTGCGCGTACAAGAATTTCACTGTCAAGATACTAAATCATCGAGGTTTTTCATGAATCCGGAACAAGCATATCAGGAACTGTTGCAGCGCGCCCGGGAGCGTGCGCTCATCAGCTCGGTCAATTCGGTGTTGGGCTGGGATCAGGAAGTGAACATGCCGCCCAAAGGCGCGGCCTGGCGGGCGGAGCAAAGCGCCTATCTTTCGGGCCTGGCCCACAGCAAAGCCACGGCTCCCGAAATCAATGAACTATTGCTCAGCGTCGAGGAGAGCGACCTGGTCGATGACCCCCTGAGCGACGTCGCGGTGAATGTGCGCGAATGGCGGCGAGGGTATGATCGGGCCACCAAACTGCCCACGGAATTTGTAGAGGAATTCGCCCGCACAGCTTCGCTGGCCCAGCACGTTTGGGCCGAGGCCCGGGCCAAATCGGATTTCAGCCTGTATGCCCCCAAGCTGAGTGAACTCATCGAACTGACCCGGCGCAAAGCCGATTATTTCGGCTATGAAGACCAGCCCTATGACGCCTTGTTGGATGAATTCGAACCGGGCGAGAAAACCGAAAATGTAAAGCGTCTTTTTGAGGGGCTGCGAGCAGAGCTGGTTCCCTTCCTGCAATCGATCGTAAATGCTCCCAAACAGCCCGATTTCAGCATCGTCGAGGATCGAGATTATCCGGTGGAGCGACAGCGCATTCTGGGCGAGATGGCCTCGGCCGCTTACGGTCTGGATTACGCGTCCGCCCGGCTGGATGTGAGCACCCATCCCTTCAGCACGAATTTCGGGCCCGGCGACCAACGCATCACCACCCGTTTCGATCCTCGCAACTTCGGCGATTCCTTTTTCAGCATCTTGCACGAGACGGGGCATGCTCTCTACGAGCAAAATCTGCCCGTCGAATTCTTCGGGACTCCCCGGGGCGACGCGGTTTCGCTGGGCATCCACGAATCCCAATCCCGCACCTGGGAGAATCTGGTGGGACGCAGCCGGGCGTTCTGGCGTCATTTCTTCCCCATCACCCGCCAGATGTTCCCGCAAACCCTGGCGGATGTGAGCCTGGATGACTTCCATTTTGCTATCAACGCAGTCAAACCCGGCTTCATCCGCGTGGATGCGGACGAAGTGACCTACAATTTGCACATCATGCTGCGGTTCGAGATCGAACAGGCCATCATCAACGAGGATCTACCCGTAGAAGAGATCCCCGGCGTCTGGAACGAGCTCTTCAAGGCGTACCTGGGCCTGGATGTTCCCGAAGACCGTCTGGGCGTTTTGCAGGACATCCACTGGTCCTTCGGCGCTATCGGGTATTTCCCCACCTACGCCCTGGGCAACCTGTATGGCGCCCAATTCTTCGCTCAGGCCCGCAAAGATCTGCCCGATCTGGACGCCAGCTTCGCTGCGGGCGACTTTGCGCCCCTGCTGAACTGGCTGCGGGAGCATATCCACCAGCACGGCATGCGCTATCGGGCGCAAGCGTTGGTGCAGGTCACCACCGGCCAGCCCCTGAGCCACAAACCCCTGATGTCATATCTGAAAGAAAAATACAGCAAGTTATACGAACTTGCATAAGCGTCCACTCGCGAGGAAAAGAAAATGCCTAAATTGTTTTTGGTCCACTGGGACGACAGCGAAATCGAAGCCTATGCCGATGAATTGCGCGAGCTGGGATGGGAGGTGGAGTATGAAGCCATGGACGGCTCCATCGCCT
>JALSPL010000180.1 GCA_026985975.1 Anaerolineae bacterium
CCTGTATAATCGCGATAAGGGCGCCAGTCAGACGCTGCGAGTGGCCGTGCCCGGCTATCCCGCCCCCAAGCCGCCCCCGACGGAGGTGAATCTGTTTTTGGGGGGCAAGGAAGTTCCCAAAAAGCCAGGAAATCAGCAATGGTGGATTGCCGATATTACGCTCAAGCCCGACCAGCGGGCCAATCTGGTGATGACCTACGCTGCGCCCCTGGGCGACGGGCCTTTTGTTCATTTTCGCTATCCCCTGGATTTGACGGCGCAGATGTGGCCCGGGCGTCTGGAAAGCGCCCGGTTCACCATTTCTTTTCCCCAGCCGCCCAATCCTCAATCGTGGGTGCGGCTCACGCCCGAAGATTATCAGCTTACGGCCGAGTCGGTCACCTGGTCCTACGATGTCGAAGATCCCGGACAGCCGATTGACTTCCTTTTCATCCGCCCTTCGCTGTGGGAGCAGATTCAGGAAGCCCGCCGCGCCGCAGCCAGCAACGCTTCGCCCGCCGCACACAAGACATTGGGAGCTCTTTACGCCCAATTGGCGACGGCCACCCAGGATCCCGCCATCTTCCAGCGCTATTACCCCCTGGCAGTCGCTTCCTACGCCCAGGCCCAGCAACTGGCCCCCGATGATCCCGACGCCTATCTGGCGCTGGCCCAACTTTATCAATTGCGGGCCGATCTGAGCCCGGAAGAAACCTCAGCCTATACGTCATTGGCTATCAATGAATTGGTCAAGGCGCTGGCGCATGGCATCGATGATCCGACGATTCGAGAGAAAGTGATCGAGGGTTTCGTTTCGCTCATCGATCGGGCCCGAATGCGTGGTGATTTTGATGCAGCCAACGCCTATCTACAGCGGCTGAACGCCCTGTCGCAGGACTATCCTGATTTGATCAACAGTGATGAAATTCAGTCCGAGCGTCGGTCCCTGGCCATCGATTGGGCGGAGCATGTCCTCAATGACGAAGGACCCGCTCCCGCCCGCGCCGTGCTCAGCCAGATCTTCGGGGCCGAGACCGTGCAACCGAACAACGCCAGCTTCGCCCGCATCAACTCTCTTTATGTGGTTGTGCGCACCGAGCCCCATCTGCGCATTCTCGACATCAACGCAGCCATGCGAGATGGCGATGCCGCCTTGATTTCCCGGCTGGCGCAGGCTTTCAGCCAGACCAACGCCGCCAGCGTGGAGTTGCAGGAGACCGATCCCACGCTGCTGCATATCGAAATCCCCTTTGCCGACGCCGAAGATCTGCTCAACCGCCAGAAGGCCCTGGCGGACGCGATGCCGCCCGAGCCGGAATGGGCGCTGGTGCAGGCGATCCTGCGTCCCCAATCCCTCGCGTGGGAGCAGACCGACGAGCGCTGGCGCACCATCGAACGATATGAGGAGCGGGTTAGCCTGGTGGCCGTCTCGGCTGACGCCGGGATGCAGGCGTTGCTGCTGGAGCAAGCGGCCAACGCCATGAATGTCGATGATTCTCTGAATCGTCTTCTGGTCACCATCTGGCGGCAAGAGGCGCAGGTGTGGCGGGATCTGGCCGGGAACAGCAGCGCCCGTTACACCCTCACCCTCTATCCTCGACCCGGCGCCCCCCTGGTTCAGACCTGGTCGCTCTTCCCCGGCGATGAGATCGCGATGTCGGGCCAGGCCGTGCAATACCATCTTGGAACCATGCTCGTGCTGGCGCTGGGCCTCTATGGCGTTTTCCTGCTGCTGACCTGGCTGATTTTCAGATTTCTGCGGGTCTGAGCCGTTGCTTTGATTACGATGTCTTCACTTCCTCTTTCATCTTCCGCCACGGTCATCGTTTCGGACCCGGTCGCACATCGGGCGACGACGCGGCGCTGGATTGATTTTTTGCTCCTCGGTTTTATGCTGATCAATCTGGCGCTCTCTCTGGACGCGGCCGAATGGAGCCCCGGGCTGGATCATTTACTCATGATCGCCAGCATTGCAGTGGTGGCGGGAACGCTGGTGGCGCTGAGCGATTTCGGCTCGCTGTTTGCTTTTTTCTACGCCATTATCACCGGCTCAGCAACCATCCTCTACGGATTGTCCGGTTTGGCCACAGGGGCGGTTTCGGGGCAAGAGGCGGTGTATCAGATCATCGAGCGCACCATCGCCTGGGGACGTGACGCTTTCAGCGGGCAACCGGGCGCGGATACGCTGGTTTTCGTTTTGCTGCTGGCGATTCTTTTGTGGATACTCAGTTTCAACGCCACATGGGTTTATTTTCGGGAACATCGCAAATGGCAGGCCATTTTGCCCACGGGCCTGGCCATGCTGGTCAATCTTTATTATGCACCGCGTGATCTCAAGGCCTATTTTGTCATTTATCTCATTGTGGCCATGTTGTTGCTGGTGCGGGCCACGCTGGTGGAACGAGAGGAGAAATGGTATGACGAGCATATTCATTTTCCTTTCGATATCGGCTTCGACGTCATGCGAGACGCCGTGATCTTCATTCTGGTGGTGGTCACCATCTCCTGGGTGCTGCCCACGGCCATGAGCAAGGATAATCAGGACCTGGTCAATCCTTTCGAGGATTCGTGGAAGCAGGCCAAGGCGGAGTGGAATCGGCTTTTCAGCACGTTGAATTATGGCGAGAATGGGGCAGTCGCCCCCTCGGTTGTCTTTACCGCCTCGCATCCTCTGGGCGGGGCCCGATCGCTCAGCGACGCTGCGGTGATGGACGTGCAGACCGCCATCAATCGTTATTATCAGGCGACGGTGCTGGATACGTACACCGGTCAGGCGTGGGAGTTGCGCAACACCGTGGGCGTGAATCTGGTGACCAGTTATTTTATCCCCTCGCCCGATTACGCCGCCCGCAGGGAGATCACGCAGACGGTGACCATGCGTCAGGTGACCAACGTGATCATGGCCGCACCCATGCCGGTGGATGTCAGCGTCCCCGCCGACGCCCGGGTCATTCCCCAGGGGCTGACGCCCGAAGAGGCTGTGGTGGCGGAGACCATCGGCGTAGCCGAGCGCGCCCTCATCATCTCGCACGACGTCATTCAGCCGGGCCAGCGTTACACCGTTACCAGCTCTGTCAGCTTTGCCACCGAATCACAGCTGCGCAGCGACAGCACGATCTACGCTCCCGATATCAAAGAGCGTTATCTGCAACTGCCCGACACCGTTCCCCAGCGCGTCTTCGATCTGGCGGATGAGATCGCCTCTGGCTACGATAATCCCTATGACATCGCCAGGGCGGTGGAGGCGTATGTGCGCACCTACGCCTACAACGATCAGATTCCCGGTCCGGCCCCGGATCAGGATGCGGCCGATTATTTCCTTTTCGAGGAGAAACAAGGCTATTGCGATTATTACGCCACCAGCATGGCGGTAATGCTGCGGCATCTGGGCATTCCCACCCGCCTGGCCCAGGGCTACGCGACGGGCGAGTTCGATCCTCTGACGGGCGGCTACCGTCTGCTTGAGAAGGACGCCCACACCTGGGTGGAAGTGTTTTTCCCGACTTACGGTTGGATTCAATTCGAACCCACTTCCTCAGAGCCGGTGATCGAGCGCCAGTCCCAGGCGGTGATCCCGCCCGAGCCCGGAGGCCGCGCGTCGGCTTCGAATTTGGACAAACAGAAAGAGGATAAACGCAACATACCGGTTCCCGAGGAGACGTTGCCCAGGACCGGGATCGTGGGCGCTTCGCGGGGGGC
>JALSPL010000181.1 GCA_026985975.1 Anaerolineae bacterium
ACCTTCCGCTTTTTCCAGACCTACAACGTCGTGGCTTATCTCTATCTGATCATGACCATCACCCTGACCTTGGGCCTGCGGGCGCTGGAGAAGCGCTGGCAGGTGGATGAGGACTAGGTGATCGTCTAAAAATAACTTCCATTTCTACGTCATTTCGACGAGCGAAGCGAGGAGAAATCTCCCCAGTTGCGAGCGTGTATCCTTCCGCCAGGGGATGTCTCGCTTCGCTTCGACATGACGTAAAAAATGTGTTGAGCCATAATTTTTGACGCTCGCTGAGGGGGAAAATAACTGGCATCGGCGTAGCAGGGAAGCTGGGGGGCAGTAATCAGGGGCAACTGCACGCCAATAAGAATGAAAATCTGGAACGCAGATACCGCTGATACTCGCAGATTAGCGCAGATTATTCTGATTTTATCTTTTTGATCTGCGCAGATCGGCCTTTTCTGCGTCATCTGCATGCTATTTGGGAATAAATTTTTGACAAAGATAGTTCTATGGCGTATAATTCGGCGTGTTACCAAGAAAGGCGTCCTTCATCAACGACCTGGCGGACTTCAGGTCGCGGTGGGGATGTAAAAAACATTCGGAGCGTCATCGTGATCCACTCATCTTCCGAACACATCCAGAACATTATCGCCTCCTTTGGCGTGGAGGATCTCAGCGGCGCTGAGCTCTCCCGTCTCACCAAACTCATCTCCACCGGTTACGAGACTGTCTTCAAGGTGCGAATGAAGCGCGAAAATTTGTCCGGTCCGCGTTGGCGCATTCTTGTGCATCTGTTTATGGCCGAGGAGATGGGCAAGCCGGGCGTGTCGCCCACTGAGCTGGCTCAGGCTCGCAGCGTTTCCAAAAACACCATCAGTTCGCTGTTGCGCTCGCTGGAAGGGCAGAAGCTGATCACCCGCGTGTTGTCGCCCACCGATCGACGCAGTTTCATCATCCAATTGACGGATAAGGGCCGGGAGTTGGTGAAGGAGCGCTCGCCCCAGCATCTGGCTTTTCTCAACGAGCTGGCCAGCGACCTGACGCCCGAGGAGCGGGGGCAACTTATCCTCTTGCTGCGCAAGCTCTACAAATCACTCAGTCATCATGGCGGCCTGCCCGAGGGCCGCTGTCAGGACTGAACGCTGCGCCCTGATCGCACTCAATGGAGGTGAAGATATGATACTGCGATTTCTAATGTGGATACTCTTCCTGTTTGGCGGTGGCGCCCTGGGCCTGTGGCTGGACACGCAATGGGCCTGGGCCCGAGCCTTGCTGCTGAATCCCTGGTGGCATCTGCTCACCCTGGCGGTGGGCGTTGTGCTGCTGTGGGGCGTGATGCGCGTCAGCCGCTACACCGGACGCCTGCTGGCCCGCATGGGCCGCGAAGGCGACGATGTTCCCCGCATGGAAACCAACAAGCTGGTGACCGACGATATCTACGCCTGCATGAGGCATCCCATGCACCTGGGCCTGATGTTTTCCCCCCTGGCCATCGCTCTCATCCTGGGCTCCCCCAGCTTTATCTTCATCCTGGCCCCGCTGGAGATGCTGATCATCGTGGCGTTGATCAAACTGGTGGAGGAGCGCGAAGCGCTGGCCAAGTTCGGCGATGACTATCGGGCCTATATGAAAACCACGCCCATGTTTTCGCTGCGCCTTGACTGCATCCGCAAAATGCTGGGCGAGCCGCTGCCGAAGAGGGAGCAATGATTAAAGAGCAAAGATTAAAGATTAAAGATTAATGATTAAAGGGTAAGGAGCGCCAAGCGTGCAGCCCCCTTTAATCATTAATCATTAATCATCAAACATAGCCCCGTTTACCATACACTTCCATCTCTATTCATACTACTTTCAAGGAGATTCCCCCTTGCAAGCATCCATGACCGTACCCCGCGGCAAGCGCGGGAAAAAACAAAAAGTCGGATTCAAGCCCCTGTGGCGGGCTGTCAAATACATCGTTCATTACCGCAAGATGGCGGTGCTGGCTTACGCCGCCCTGTTAGTCAGCGTCGGCGCCCAGTTGATGGTGCCGCAGATGGTGCAAAACATCCTGGACGCGGTCACCAATGGCATGATCGCCCATCAACTGCTCAAGATCCCCAGCCAGTACCAGAGTCTGGCGCTGGAGAAAATAGGCTGGACGCCCGAGCAGTTCGATCAATTCGCAAACCATGCCGAGACGGCCATCTTCTGGGCCGCGGGCCTGATCCTGGTCTTTGCCGTGGCCCGGGCCAGCTTCGCCTTCGCTCAGACCTTTCTTTCTCAGGCCATGAGCCAGAATGTGGCTTATGATCTGCGCAACGAACTTTACGCCAAGATCCAGCGTCTCTCCTTCAGTTACCACGATCGCAATCAGACCGGGCAACTCATGGTGCGGGCCACCGATGATGTGGAGAAAGTGCGGATGTTCATCGGACAGGGCATGGTGCTGGCCGTGCAGGCGCTGGTGATGCTCACCGGCGCCCTCATCATCCTGGCGCTGACTAATCTCAAATTGACCCTCATCATCCTGCCCATTCTGCCCGTAGCCATGATCATGTTCATGATCTTCGGCAAGATCACCCAACCGTTGTTCACCGAAGTGCAGCGTCGTCTCTCCCGTCTCAACACCATCTTGCAGGAGAATTTGGCGGGCATCAAGGTCATCAAAGCCTTCGCCCGGGAACCCGAGCAGAAAAAACGTTTCCAAGCCTCGGCCGACAGTTACATGGCGCAACAGATCAAAGTCGCCCGCATCTTCAGCTTCCTCTTTCCCATTGTTTTCCTGGTGGCTAATCTGGGGCAGGCCGCCGTGCTTTACTTTGGCGGCGCCCAGCTCATCGGCGGCACGCTCAGCTTCGGTCAGTGGCAGAAATTCAGTCTGTATCTGGTGTATATTTTCTTCCCGCTGGGCCAATTGGGCTTTATCATCAGTCAGATGAGCCAGGCCTCGGCCAGCGCCAAGCGCATCTTCGATATCACCGACGCTCGCAACGACGTGACGGACAAGCCCGGCGCCATCGACTTGCCTCCCATCGAGGGCCGCGTCACCTTCGATGACGTCAGCTTCCGCTATTTTCCTGATTCCGACTGGGTGTTGCGCCATGTCGATTTCGAGGCCAAACCGGGCCAGACTGTGGCCCTGCTGGGCTCGACAGGCAGCGGCAAAACTACCATCATCAATCTCATTCCTCGTTTTTATGATGTGACTGAAGGCGCTGTGCGGGTGGACGGCCACGATGTTCGGGATGTGAAAATCGCTTCTCTGCGGCGGCAAATAGGCATTGTTTTGCAGGAAACCACCCTGTTCAGCGGCACGATTCGCGAAAACATCGCCTTTGGCAAACCCGATGCCAGCATGGATGAGATCATTGCCGTGGCCAAAGCCGCAGCCGCCCACGAGTTCATTATGAGCTTTCCTGAGGGCTACGAGACCCCCGTGGGCGAGCGCGGCACAACCCTGAGCGGCGGCCAGAAACAGCGCATCGCCATCGCCCGAGCGTTGCTCATGGACCCGCGCATCCTCATCCTCGATGACGCCACCGCCAGCGTGGACGTAGCCACCGAGCTCAAAATCCAACAGGCGCTGGATAAACTCATGGAAGGACGCACCAGCTTCGTCATCGCCCAGCGCATCAGCACCGTGCTCAACGCTGATTTGATTCTGGTGCTGGAGAAGGGGCGCATCGTGGCCCGGGGCCGCCAT
>JALSPL010000182.1 GCA_026985975.1 Anaerolineae bacterium
ACGGTGAACACCATGCCCCTGCACACCATCGAAGCGACGCTGGATCATGCGTTCATTTCCCGCACCGTGGACAAGGATGTGGACATCGCCCGGGCGCAACTGGCCAAATTGGCCGAGCTGGGCATCGACCTGGATAAAATCACCGCGGATTTGCAGGCTGCGGGCGTCAAGGCTTTCACCGACGACTTCCACAAGCTGCTGGCGACCATCGCCCAGCGGGCCAAGGCCCTGGCCTGAGCCATGGGCCGCACTTCATTTTTGTTTCTCCTCCTTTTGGGTTGAGTGAGGTTGGATAGACAATGCCCCGGTTGGCAAGATGGCCAGCCGGGGCATTGGTCCTTTTAGCGCATCTCCTGGCCGCCGGTCACATTGATGGCCTGACCTGTCATATAACCGGCCTGATCCGAAACCAGAAACACCAACACATTGGTCACATCCTCATAGGTGCAACCCCGTTTCAGGGGAACCTGATTCGTATACTTTTGACGAACTTCCTCCTCGGTGATGCCCCATTTTTTGGCGTATTGCTTGTAGAGCGAATTGACCCACAGCGGGGAATCCAGCAGATTGCCGGGGCAGATGGCGTTGACGCGGATGCCGTACTCGGCCAGGTCCAGGGCGATGCTCTGGGTGAGGCCGATGCCGCCGAATTTGCTGGCCGCGTAGGCCGAATTTTTGAAGCTGCCCTTCTTGCCCGATTTGGAGTTGATCTGAATAATGACGCCCTGCTTGCGGGGCATCATGGCCCGGGCCGCGTGCTTGGCCACCAGAAAGTAGCCGTACAGGTTCACATCCACCACCGCCTTCCACCTGTCCGCCGGGAAATCCCACACGGCTTCGGCGATGAGGATGCCGGCATTGGAAACGACGATATCCACCTGGCCGAATGTCTCCAGCGTGCGTTGGAACATGGCCTCGACCTGCTCTTCATCAGTGACGTCGACGCCCACGGCGATGACCTGGCGATCATACGCCGCTACGATCTCGGACGCCGTTCGCTCCGCGCCCGCCAGATTCAAGTCCGCCACCACCACATGGCAGCCTTCTTGGGCCAAGCGTTCGCAAATGGCCCGGCCCAGGCCCTGGGCGCCGCCCGTGACAAGTGCGATTTTGTCTTCAAATTGTCGGTTCATGGTTTGTTTCCTGTACGTTATGTCGACAGACAAGTGGGAATGGGAATAGGAATGGGCATGACTGCGTCCGGTCCAATCTTCATCGCCACCCTGCTCCCATTCCTAATCTTGGATCGCCTGAAAAAACTTTGTCTCACGCAAAGTCGCAAGGACGCAAAGGAAAATATCAGGGTTTCGCCAAGAAAATATGGCTGAAACCCCACCATTTTCGCTGTTTTCTCTATCGTCGCTGCTGATCTCGACCTTTTTTCAGTGGAGCCAATCATATTTCTGATCTTTACCGCCAATCGGGCAGCATGATGCGCAAGAATTCTTCCTCGGCCTCGTTGGTCCATTCCCGACCGTTCTTCAGTTTGGCGTAAACCGTAGGCAGTGCATCTTTAAGGTCGGGCACGGCGGTGAGAGGGAATTCCTGGATGTTGGGGTAGATGACCACTTTGCCGGGATAAACCTGATCCTGCACGGACTGAAGGCCTTTCCTGGCTGCGCTCAACGAGCCGATCGCGGCCACGGAACGGTTGGGAGAAAGCTCGCCCGACTCGGTTTCATGCAGCATCAGGCGCAAGTCGTCGATGGATGAGGCGGAATGGCCAAAGAAGCGCACATCTTTCAAATACACGTCACTCAGGTTCAGCAGTGCGGTCGCGCCGCGGGCCACGCCCGCGAAGATGTTCATCACCCCCTCGGGGGCCAGCCAATTGGCGGCATCGGTGATGACGGGCGGGATGGGAGCCAGCACAATGATGTCGTCAAAACCGGCCTCCCGGAAAGGCGCCATGCCCGCCTCATACGCTTCACGGTGCATGGGGTTGAGACACACAAACTCGATGCCCTTGGCTCGGGCCTCGGGGCCGAAACTTTTTTCCACATCCTGCAAACGCAGGTCGCTGACATCGGTGCAGACGATGACTGCGGGCCCGTTGGCTTTCTGGATGGCCCGTTGCACGTGCATGCGCCCCATGGGGCCGCCCGCGCCCACGAACCAGGCCTTGCCGCCGGGCTTGAGCGATGAGCGCACGGGCGTGTTGCTATAGGCATCGGCAATCTCTGCGCCCCGCGCGCCCACATATAGCCATCGATTGTAATGCACTCGCCCCACATCCACATGGACAGACCTATCCAGCGGTTCGTCGGCCAGGATGGCGACGACGCCAAAATGATTGAGCCAGGGGCTGACGGTCTCGATGAGTTCGGCGTTGGCGCCCAGCAACACGATGTCATCCACATACTCCACGGGCGGAGCCTGGAGATCGACGCCCTCCATCACCTCGATGCCGCCGATGGCTGCGGCCCGGGCCTTGAGCGCAGTGGCCAGATAGTCGGGCGCATCGGTCAGAAGCAGTTTGGCGGGATGGGAATCAGCCTCGAAGCCTGCGCTCAGGCTGTAGGTGAGATCGGGGTTGGCGTGGGCGCCGATGATCCAGGTGACGCCGCCCGGTTTCAGGCTGGTGCGATATCTCAGCTCGTACGCAGCCGTCACGCAAGCCCAGGGTTCGGTGAGTGCGCTTTCGGCGTAGCCGGTGGTGGGCTGCACCGGAATCAGATAGTTGCCATCGTCGCCATTGAGGATGCGTTGATCGATGATGTTGAACTGCGAAAGCCCGCCCTGAATTTCGTAACCATAGGCGTAGCCTACGCCATCAATGAAAATGTCGGCCTGAATGGTGAAGCGGTCGCCCGGCTTGTACGCATCCTTGAGCTCATCCCCAACCTTGACCACCGTCATGGCGATTTCATGTCCCAGCACCACCGGGTTCTCTTTCATCTTGCGGTAGATGCGGGGATGCTCCTCGCCCAGGCGGATGACCTTGATGTCGGAGAAGCAGAGGCCGCAGGCGTCATGCCGCACCAGCAGTTCATCCGGGCCCGGCTCGGGCGTGGGCACTTCCGCGGGCAAGTCATCATCACCCAGATTCTCCAGACCGGCGCCATAGAGATGCCAGCGGCGATAAGTGGGGGGAATCGGCTCTTCGGCCCGCTTGTAGGCTTCGAGTTTGTCAGCCATGCAAAATTCTCCTTGGATAGAAATTCGGGTGGAGGATAATGATTCATGGATTAAAGATTGAAGGCCATTGTCTTATATGACAGAAGAAACATGCTCCGACGCCCCAGCTTTAATCATTAATCATCAATCATCAATCATTACTTTTCAATCTTGTCGATTATTTTGTTGGGGGAAAGGATCGGCGCCAGGTCGCGCAGCAGCGCCAAACCGGGCTTGCCGGGCGGGATGAGACGTCCAACCCGGGTGTAAAAGTCGGTGCGATCGCGGCGGGTGGGCAGATGCTGCTGCGCCCAGACGCTCTGGTAGCCCCGGTCCAGAGCCCGCGCCATCATCACATGGCCGTAGATGAAATAAGCGCCATCCATGAAGGCCCGACGCACGGGGGCCAGCGCTGGCGCATCGAAGTCATCCACAAACTTCTGACCAAAGCTGTTCATCTCGGTGCCCACATGCACGGGCAACGCCAGTTCGCGGGCCAGATCCACCACAGCATAGAGATTAGCGATCTTCTTTTGGCGCAGAACGGGATCGG
>JALSPL010000183.1 GCA_026985975.1 Anaerolineae bacterium
CCGGGCCAGCTCGCGTTCGGGATACGCGGCCAGTTGGCCGATGGTGAAGATACCCAGCGCGTGCAGTTTCTCCTCGGTTTTGGGCCCCACGCCCCACAGCGCCCGCACCGGCAGCGGCGCCAAAAATGCGGCCTCCTGGCCCGGCGGCACGATGGTGATAGCCTGCGGATAATCGCCGGTCTGCGAGCGGCTCTTGCCCGCGTCGTTGGCGATCTTGGCCACCAGCTTGTTGGTCGCGCCCCCCAGGGAGCAGGGCAGACTCAGTTCGTCCCGGATGCGGGCTTGCAGGCGGCGGGCCAGAACTTCCAGCGGCTCGGGCAGATCGCTGACATCCAAAAAGGCCTCGTCGATGGAAATCTGCTCCACCAGCGGGGTCAATTCCCGCACCCGGGCCATGACCTCGCGCGAAGCCTCGCCATAACCGCCATGATGCCGCACGACGATGAGCTCGGGGCAGAGACGCACCGCCTGGGCCATGGGCATGGCCGAATGCACGCCATACGCCCGGGCCGGATAGGAGCAGGACGCGACCACGCCCCGGCCCTCGGGACTGCCCCCCACGGCAAAAGGCTTTCCCCGCAGCTCCGGATTCCGAAGCTCCTCCACTGCGCAGAAAAACGCATCCAGATCCAGATGGAGAATCTTGCGGGGCCTATCCATGTATCGCACTATCCGCGCTTCTGATTGGAAAAGAGAATGTCTCACGAAAAGCATGCCCTGATCGAAACTGAAGGGGCGCCGAGGCGCAAAGAGGAAAAGAGCCAAGGTGGCCCGCAACTTTCAGCTCTGGGCGGATGCTTACATCATTTGACCTTTGTTTGGAGTGATGTATAATAAAGTTACATCAGTCGAGGAGCGTTCGAATGACGATTTCGCACAAAAGACCATTTCAACTTTACCTCCGAGAGGAACAGATCGAGACTTTGCGGATGCTTGCCGGAAAACGGGGCGTTTCCATGGCTGAGCTGGTGCGGCAAAGCGTGGATCGTTTTATCGTTGAAACGCCGTTGGAGGAAGAGCCTCTTTGGGAGCTGGTGGGAATCGGTGCGTCGGGCGTGGGAGATCTCTCGAAACAGCATGACGCCTATCTCGCCAGATTGGAAGAAGAGGACAATCAGACATGATGCGGGTTTTCATCGACACGGGAGCGTGGCTGGCCCTCGTTGATCGGGATGACCAATATCACGCCGCAGCGCGCACCATTTATCGGGCGTTGCTGGAGGATAATTTTAATTTGGTCACCACGAACCTGATCATCGCCGAAACATACAACCTGATTCGCCGCAGGATGGGCCACCAGGTGGCTATGAAGTTTTTGCAATCGATCCGCAGTTCGGCCCGACTGACCAAGGTTTATTCCAACGATCCTCTGGAAAAGGAAGCTGAGACCATCCTGGCCCGATTCGCGGATCAGGATTTCAGTTTTGTGGATGCCGTGAGCTTTACATGGATGGAACAAGCGGGGGTGCGACGGGCTTTTGCCTTCGACAAGCATTTCTTCATCGCCGGCTTTGAACTGCTGAGCTATTGACTGATACGGAGGCGTCCAATTTTCTTTGGCATCCGCCTCCATCGCCCCGAGGTGCGTCTCTGGCTACCTTTGACAAGCGCATCGGCCCAGGCTACGGGCTGATACGTCGGCAGCCCAAGGCTGGAAGCCGTGGATGGAGGCGGAGTGGTTTGGAAGTCGTCACTCCTTTTTATTTTTCCCGGCGGCGGAGGTTTTTACCAGCTCCGTGGATTTGGCGGCGCCGTTCTTCTTGTCGCCATTCTTCTGTTTCAGATCGCGCAGGCCGCCTTCGATCCATTCCCGCAGCAAGCGCTTCTCTTCCCGCGAAAGCTCCAGTTCAGCATCCTCGCAGCGCGAGAGGAGATAAGAACGGTAGACCCGGGCCAGGCTCTGGGGCGTATCCCGCTTGCTGAAGCGATGCTTGGCGTAGGCCACGCCCTTGAGTACATTGTTGATATTGGCCCGCGAAATAGCCTCCCCCTGTTCGATGACCCTATCGCGCACCGCTTTGGAGGTGGCGGTGAGATGATAGGGGTGCGTTTTCAGGTCCTCGGCCAGGGCGGTGAAAAGAATGGCGTATTGGCGGGGCGTGAGATTGGGCGCGCCGGTGATGCGGCTGATGCGCTTGCTGAATTCGGCCAGCTTGGGCGGCACTTCCTCTCCCTTTTTGGCGGATTCTTCTTCGCGGGGCAATGAGTGGCGTTCGGGGTCATAGAGATAGCCGGGAGAGGGCGAGGTCGCGATCTCGAAGCCGAGATTTTCTTCGCTTTGCAGCAGATTTTTGAAGGTGCCCGCGCCCGCCCAATGGCTGTCCAGCACCTGCTTGCCTGTGCGATTGATGACTTCTTGCGCGGCCCGTCCCATGAGAATGGGTTCTTTGGCGTCCGACACCATGCGACGCACCAGGTCTACGATGCGACGGCGCAGTTTTTCTTCCTTGCTGGCCGGCAATGTTTTTTCGCCCGCTTGTCGGGGCGATTTTCTGCTCTTGTGCGGCAAGGCCACCGTCACCCGCCAGGGGTCGCCCTCGGTGATGCGCAGATTGGGGTGACGCTGGCTGAGATGGGTGGTCAGCGCCCGCAGCGAGAAAAACCCCAGCCAGTTGCTATCCCGCCGAAATTCGGGGAAGCTGCGATAGAGTTTGGGCAGATCCGTGGCCAGGATCTCGCCATTGGCGCTGGCCTCGGCGTAGAGCTTCTCGGCCATGGCGTCCAGCAGCTCGGGCGTGGCGGTGGATGTGACAGTGACGCCATTGGTTCCCTTGCGTCCCTCTTCGGCCCCCACATCCAGGGCGTACTCGATGAATACATCCTCGCTGATGATCATATCCGCGGCGGCGAGAAAAGCCGCGGCCGCGGGCCCGGCCGAAAGAATGGTGGTGCGCCGGTCATACTCCCGCAGACGCAGCATAACCGGCATGAAATCGGTGTCGCCGGAGAGGATGATGAATTCATCGAAATGCGTGGGATGATCCAACGTATCCAGGATGTCCATCACCATGTAAATATCGGCGCTGTTCTTGCCCTGCGAAGTCAGCGAGGGGCAATCCACCACCGCGAAGGCGGAGCGGGTGAAGTAAGGACGATATTGTTGAAAGCCCCGCGGGTTCAGGTAGCATTGGCGAATGAGAATATCCCGCTCACGGCCCTGCAGTTCTTCGGGCCCGGTCAGGCCGGGCATGCCCTCCTCCAGCCATTTCAGCCAGTGAGCCGGATTGGATGCAAATTGCTCGGCCGCGTCCTCATCCAATTGACGCAACCCCAGGTAGATATTGTCGAAATCCACGAACAATGCGGATTTCAGACGTTTTTGTTCGGTCATAAAAAATTTCTCGATAGATTTGAATGGGCTTTGACATGTGTATCAAAGCAAAAATTGTAAACGACGCCTTTCAACGATCTCACCACGCGAGTACGAAAAGACACAAGAAAAGCGTTTCCGGTGATAAGTTTACACCAAAAGCCAAAAAAAGGCCAATATGGACTAATTTTCAGACTGATGGGGCGGAATCATCCCTCAGGGAGTCGTTTCTGATTGTAGGAATTCCTGCGCCGCCCGGACGAAAGGCCCTTCGGGCGCATGGTCCAGATAGGCCCGATACCATCGCCGAGCCTGCTCCGCATCTCCCATCTTTTGAAACGCCCGGG
>JALSPL010000184.1 GCA_026985975.1 Anaerolineae bacterium
ACGAGGATGCGCTGTTGCTCACCGGCCGCGCCCTCTTCACCGATGACGTGCATCTGCCCGATATGCTCTACGCCGCGTTTGTGCGCAGCGATTACGCGCATGGCCGCATCCTGAGCATCGACACCGAGTTTGCGGAGGAGATTCCGGGCGTGGTGGCGATTATCACCGCCGAAGACCTGGGCGATTATTGGCAACCGGGCCCGCTGCTGGTGCCCCCGCCCCCGGTGGAAGGCAAGGTCTTTCACGCCCGCACCCAGGTGCCCCTGGCCAAGGACAAGGTGCGCCATGTGGGCGAGGCCATCGCCATGGTCATCGCCGAAAGTCGCTACATCGCCGAAGACGCGGTGGAGCAGATTTTTGTGGATATCGAGCCCCTGCCCGCGGTCACGGGCCTGGAGGCGGCCCTGGAGCCCGACGCCCCCCTCATCCACGAAGATCTGGACTCCAACCTGGCCGCGCACATCGTCCAGACCAAGGGCGACTACGAGGCCGCCAAAGAGCAGGCCGATGTGGTCATCAAACGTCGCTTCTACTATGACCACGGCATCGCCGCGGCCATGGAAAACCGGGGCATCGTGGCCTGGTGGGATGACAAAATGCAGCGCCTGACCATGTGGGACACCACCCAGGCGCCCGTGGTCATCCGCAACGGCATCGCAGCCATGCTGGGCCTATCCGAATCGCAGGTGCGGGTGATCGCACCCTTCATCGGCGGCGCGTTCGGGCCCAAGATCATGATGTTTTATCCCGAAGAGGTGTTGCTGCCCTGGGCCGCGATGAAACTCAACCGTCCTATCAAGTGGATCGAAGACCGTCGCGAGAATTTCATGACCACCACTCAGGAGCGGGATCAGGTGCATTGGTCGGAGATTGCCCTGAGCAAGGATGGCAAGATTTTGGGCGTGAAAGATGAATTCATCCACGATTCGGGCGCTTATGATCCCTATGGCCTGACTGTGCCCATCAATAGTCAATGCACCCTGTTGGGCTGCTATGACATCCCCAACTACTACTCCGACATGAAAGTCGTGTTCACCAACAAGATGATCGTGACGCCCTACCGCGGCGCGGGACGGCAACATGGCGTGTTTGTGATGGAGCGGCTGCTGGATCTGGCAGCGAAGGAGTTGGGAATGGATGTGGCCGAAATCCGCCGCATCAACTTCATCCAGCCCGACCAGTTCCCCTACAACAACGAAATCATCTATCAGGATTTCGCACCCCTGGTGTACGACAGCGGCAACTACGAACCGGTGCTGGACAAGGCTCTGGAGCTCATCGAATATGAGAAGTTCATCAAGGAAGAGCAGCCCAAATATCGGGCCCAGGGGCGGCATGTGGGCATTGGCGTGGTGGCCTACGTGGAAGGCACCGGCATCGGGCCTTATGAGGGCGCCCGGGTGCAGGTTGAAAGCACGGGCAAGATCAACGTTGCCACCGGCGTGGGCACCCAGGGCCAGGGCCATTTCACCTCCTTCGTGCAGGTGGTGGCCGAACAATTAGGCGTCGACCCCTCGCTGATCCACCTGGTCACCGGCGACACCGATCAGTTCCACTGGGGCACGGGCACCTTCGCCAGCCGCGGCATGGTGGTGGCGGGCAACGCCATCAACAATGCCGCCGAGTCGGTGAGAAACAAGATTCTGAAATTCGCCAGCGATTATCTGGAAGCTCCGGTGGAGGACCTGGAGCTGAGGGATGGTTTTGTCATCGATGCGAAGCATCCGGAGTCCATTGTGGCGCTGAAGACCCTGGCGACGCTGGCCAATCCGCTACGCGGCGCAGTCAAGGCGGATGCAGAGCCGGGTCTGGAATCCACCGCCTATTTCGGGCCCGAGCGCGGCGCCACCGCCAACGGCGTTCACGCCATGATCATCGAGGTGGATCCCGAGACTATGATGATCAAAATCCTGCGCTATGTGGCTGCGCATGACTGCGGCACGATTATCAATCCGCTGATTGTGGATGGCCAGGTGCAGGGCGGCGTGGCGCAAGGCATCGGCAACGCATTCTACGAGAAGATTGTGTATGACGAGAACGGGCAGTTGCTCACCGCCTCCTTCGCGGATTATCTCATCCCCACCAGCATGGAAGTGCCCCACATCGAGCTGTGGCATCAGGAAACGCCCTCGCCGCTGAACAAGCTGGGCGTCAAGGGCGTGGGCGAGGCCGGGGCCATTCCGGTGGGCCCGCTCTTTGCCCAGGCTGTGGAAAACGCGCTGGCCGATTACGGCATCGAGATCACCGAAATCCCTCTCAGCCCAAACCGCCTGTTCGAGATTATGCAGGAGGTGCGTCAGCAGTAAGCAGTCGCCATGAGCATTAGCTCACCAATAAGAATGAAAATGGGCGAGCCAATCTAGCGGGACAGCCAAGCCCGTAAAACGTAATGCGTAATGCGTAAAATCGTCACGTTTTACGTTTTACGCATTACGTGGCTGCGCACCAGGCCAACATTGGCTTCGAGAGCGTCTCTGCAAACGACGCCAACGTTTATTTACGAAGCAGTATTCAGTGATTCAGTAATCAGCAGGGAACGCGGGCGTTTCGGTTGGACGGGCGGCTGCGTTCCCTTTCAAGGCCCGAAGGTCCGGGCCACGTTGCGATGGTGGGGATGCAAGGCTTCGGCGCGGGCAAACGCGGCCTGCGCTTCTTCCGCGCGGCCCAATGCCGCCAGGGCTGCGCCCCGCCAGTCGTGCAATTCTTCTATTTGGTCACTGGTGGCCAGGGTGGCGTCGGCCAACGCCAGAAGCTCTTCATAGCGTCCGGTCTCGTAATAGGCTTTGAGCGGAGCGAACTGATACCACATCATGCGCCAGGGCAGGCCGATGATGCGGGCGCGGTCGAACGCGGCTGCGGCTTCATCGTAGCGCCCCAAAGTAGTGAACGAGGAGCCCAAATTGAACCAGGCAAAAGCGTCTTCACGATCTTCATCGACTTCCGCCATGGCGCGGGCCAGCGACGCCCGCCACATGGCCTCCCGGTTCATGTCCTTTCCCAAGGTCTCCGCCACCGCTGCAGCCTGCTCCTGCGTGTAGATCACCAGATAGGCGCGATTGAAAACGCGCCACAAACGCTCCGTTTCGGCGTAATTTAGACGAATGCCCTGGTAGGGCTCTCCCTTTTTGACGCCCGTGCTGATGTAGGAATCGTACACGATCCACTGGCCCGCCTCGTCGTCATAACCGGTGATGAGACGATAATGCCCCATGCCGTTGTTGGGCTCGGGCTCCAGCCAGGTTTCGATGAGCACCGGGAGGCCCAGCGCCACCAGTTGTTTGATGCGTTCGGCGTCGCCATTGACCAGCGCCCGGGCGAGAAATCCCTGCTCGGCGGCGAACTCGGCCAGCTCGGGCAGACTCACGTTCTTGTCATCATCATTGGGGCGCAGAACCTGACGGATGTCCTCTTGCGTCAGGGCGCTGCCGAAATAACTGAGCTGCATGGCCAGGGTGGCGGGCCCGCAATTGTTCCAGGTCTGCCAATTGTGGCGCAGGCCCGAAAGCGCCATCGCTGGCGGGCGCGGGAGCGGAGTGGCCGTGGGAGCGACTGTGGGGATGGGCGTGGGCGAGGGCGTAATCGTCGCAGAAACCGGGGGCGTGTATCGTAGCGCTGGCAGAATGTTGGGCGTGGATGTGCTGAGAGGCAATGATGTATGGCGTTGCGGCGCGGGCGTTGGCAATGGCGTCGGAGCCAGCGCCGGATGCTGCTGCGGGCGAAGACCGGACGCTTCCACCCGAATGCGACGCCACAGCCCCCGCGGGCCATGATAGCGGACGCCGCCCAGGAGCGCCAGCACAAAAACGAAAACGACCGGCGATACGAATACGAACCATTTCCAGGCTTTCATGATCTCAATTGTAGCACGATGCGTTCGTTTTAACTCGACGTTTTTCCTACCCCGCCCCAGTTATTGAGCTACGTGACCGTCTAAAAATAACTTTTCTTTTTCATCAACAGTTGGCGATTGCCGCCGCAGGCCCCCTTCCGGCTTCCCCCGCGAGCGGGGGAGGAGGTTTTCGGCAATTGAAACATTCTGTTACGATTCCAACGGCGGTTTCCAGAAAGTCCTCCCCCCGCTTGCGGGGAGATTGAGGGGGCCATCCTGCGGCAAGAAAGGGAACTTATTTCTAGACGTTTACTACGGACTGCGGGTGAACGCAAAAGCCCCCATCTCACAACGAGACGGGGGCCGATTTTTTGGGGCGGGGAGAAATTTAGACCAGGCCCTGATCCAGCATGGCGTCGGCGACTTTGACGAAGCCGGCGATGTTGGCGCCCACCTGCAGGTCGCCGGGCACGCCGTAGGCTTCGGCGGTCTCCCAGGCCTGACGATGGATGGCGATCATGATGTTGTGCAGGCGCTGATCCACTTCTTCGCGAGTCCATTGCAGGCGCAGACTGTTTTGCGACATCTCCAGGCCGGAGACAGCGACGCCGCCAGCGTTGGCCGCTTTGGCCGGGCCGTAGAGAATCTTGTGCTGCTTGTAGATCTCGATGGCCTCGGGCGTGGAGGGCATGTTGGCGCCCTCGGATACGACGAAAACGCCATTATCCATCAGGTGCTGGGCGTCTTTGCCGTTGATCTCGTTCTGGGTGGCGCTGGGGAAGGCCAGATCCGCCTTATGGTTCCACAGCGGGTTGTAATCCAGGCTGGGATCCACCGGGGTGTAAACGGCGTTGGGATATTTCTCGGCGTATTCCTTGATGCGGCCGCGGCGCACGTTCTTCAGTTCCATCACCCAGGCCAGCTTGTCCCGATCAATGCCCTCTTCATCATAGATGTAGCCGCTGGAGTCGGAAAGGGTGACGATTTTGGCGCCGTAGTCCAGCAGTTTTTCGGTGGTGTACTGGGCTACATTGCCCGAGCCGGAAACCAACGCCACCTTGCCTTCCAGGGTGTCGTTGCGGGTCTTCAGCATCTCATCAGCGAAGTAGACTGCGCCGTAACCGGTGGCCTCGGGGCGGATAAGGCTGCCGCCCCAGTTCAGGCCCTTGCCCGTGAGCACGCCGGTGAACTCGTTGCGCAGCTTCTTGTACATGCCGAAGAGGAAGCCGATCTCGCGGCCGCCCACGCCAATGTCGCCCGCGGGCACGTCGGTGTTGGGGCCGATGTGGCGGAAGAGCTCCATCATAAAGCTCTGGCAGAAACGCATCACCTCTGTGTCGGATTTGCCTTTGGGGTTGAAGTCGGAGCCGCCCTTGCCGCCGCCCATGGGCAGGGTGGTGAGAGCGTTTTTGAAGACCTGCTCGAAGGCCAGGAACTTGAGGATGCTGAGATTGACGGAAGGATGGAAGCGTAGACCGCCCTTATAGGGGCCGATGGCGCTGTTCATTTCGATGCGGAACCCGCGGTTGACGTGAATTTCGCCCGCGTCATCCATCCACGGCACCCGGAACATCATCACCCGTTCCGGTTCCACGATGCGTTTCATGAGCTTGGCTTGCCTATATTCTGGATGGCGTTCCAGCGCAGGTTTGATGGACTCGTAGACTTCCATCACCGCTTCGAAGAACTCCGGTTGGTTCGGGTCGCGTGTTTGAACGTATTCCAAAAAAGCGTCCATTTTGTTTGATCTCCTTTTTGTTGCACAATGTTGAAGAGAAAAGTGGAAAGTAGCACTATTTCGAAAAAGAAAACCCGTCGGTCAGGCAAAACGAATACGCTGAACCGTCGGGCTTTCAGTTCGACCAAGATAGGAAGTTGCGTGAATGATCGTTTCGTTGCAATGCATCCTTCCACGCGAAAACACCCGCTTTCTTATTTCAAGAAGCAGGGTGCGCAAGGTCCCGGACAGAATATCAAAATGACTTCTCCCGGCATGTAGATATGCAATTCGAGTAGTGATTAGTATCATCAAGCGAAACGTCATTGTCACGCTACACTTTGGAGGCACGAGATGGGGGACGTGCATCCACCAAGCGCAATATATCATACTGCCTCCGGTTTTGACAAAAACCACAGCGTGAACTCGCCTGTTTGACGCCGAAACCAGGGGCAATCGAGCCGTTCCCCGCCACGCGCCAACCTTTTTGAAAGATTGCAGGAGTGTTGCATAATAAAGGCAAGGTCAATGCGCCATCCATGACGTGTGCGTTATCTCCTTCTTTGTTATGAAATATACCGAAAAAGAACTCGAACGACTCATCGACGAAGTCAGCGATCTGGAATCCAGCTTCAAAACTTATCATGAATTGATGGCCTGGAAGGTGCGCCGCATTCTGCTGGTCTCGACGCCTTATGACGCCTGGATTCTGGAGGAAGATGGCAGGCTTTCCGAGCGGATTATCAACGAGTATCGGGGGTTGAATTTGAGTCATCCGCCGCGACTGAACTGGGTGTCGACGGCGGAGGATGCGCTGAAAGCGTTGGATGAAAAGCGCTATGATATGGTGATCACCATGCCGCGCATCGCCGATATGGACGCCTTGGGCTTTGCCCAAAAAGTTAAGGCCAAGCGGCCCGATATCCCCATCATTCTGATTTCGCACAGCGCTGCGTTGGATGCAGCCGCTTTTATTGCTCCGGGCCAGCAACGGGTGATCGATCGGGCCTATGTGTGGACCGGCAACACCGATTTGCTGGTGGCTATTGTCAAAAGCGAGGAAGATCGGCGCAACGCCCGCCGCGATACCGAATTGGCGGGGGTGAGGGTGATTCTTTTTGTCGAGAATTCGCCGCTGCACATGGCCACCATCCTGCCCCTGCTCTATAAGGAGGTGGTGGGACAGACGCGGCAGGTGTTGGAGGGAAAGCTGAATGAGGAGCATCGGTTGCTGGTGATGCGCGCCCGACCCAAGATCCTGACGGCGGAGACTTATGAGGAGGCGCTGGCGCTTTACCAGACGTTCGAGCCTTATGTTTTGGGGGTGATCTCCGACGTGGAATTCCCCCGTAATGGCTCGCTAGACCCGGATGCAGGCATTGATTTGTTGCAGATGATCCGGCAAGATCGTTTCGACATCCCCCTGCTGCTGACCAGCGTGGATCCTGCCAACAAGGCCCGCGCCCAGGCCCTGTCCGCCGCTTTTCTGAACAAGACCTCGCCGCGGGTGCATGAAGATATCCACTCGTTCTTCATTTATAGCCTGGCTTTCGGCGACTTTGTCTTTCGTATGCCCAATGGCCAGGAAGTGGGGCGGGCCTCGGATCTGCGCAGCCTGGAGCGGGCCATTCAGACAGTTCCGGCAGAGTCGCTGTATTATCACGCCCTGCGCAATGACTTCTCCCGCTGGCTTTTCACCCGCACCGAGACGGTGCTGGCCACGCTGTTGCGAGATCTGCGGGTGGATGATTTCAGCGATGTCGAGGCGTTACGACGTTTTCTTGTGGAACTGATTCACGCCCGCCGTCGTTCGCGCCAACGCGGCATTGTGGTGGATTTTGCGGCGGATGATTTCGATCTCGTCACCGATTTCTTCAAGATCGGACAAGGTTCTCTGGGGGGCAAGGCCCGCGGTCTGGCTTTTTTGCTTTCTCTGATGAATGATAACCGGGAGATGTATCGGAAATATAGCGACATCATCCTGGATGTGCCGCAAACATTGGTGGTCACCACCGAGGTGTTCGATGAATTTATCACGGCCAACCGGCTGGGTTATCTGGCGGAAGAGACGTTATCCGATCGAGAAATATCGACCCGCTTTCTCTGGGGCATTTTCCCCAGAGCCGCAGAGAACAATTTGAGGGCTTTTCTTTCGCAGGTGCACTATCCTCTGGCGGTGCGGTCTTCCAGCCTGCTGGAGGATGCCCAATTTCAAGCGTACGCCGGGCTTTACCGCACTTATATGCTGCCCAATGAGCATCCCAACCTGGAAAAACGGCTGGAGCACTTGATCTACGCCATCAAGCTGGTGTACGCTTCCACCTACTTCGAGGGCCCCAAAGCTTTTTCCCAGCGCATAGGCCGTCGTATCGAAGACGAGAAGATGGCTGTGATTGTGCAGCGGCTGGTGGGAGAGCGATATGGCGAGTATTACTACCCCGCCATCTCGGGCGTGGCCCAATCTTACAACTACTACCCCTTCGCCCGCATGAAGCCGGAGGATGGCATTGCCACCATCGCACTGGGGCTGGGCCGGGCTGTGGTGGAGGGGGAGCGCACCCTGCGTTTTTGTCCCAAATACCCGCACATCCTGCCCCAGCGTTCCAGCGTGGACGATATTCTCAAGAACGCCCAGCGTTATTTTTATGCGCTGAAGATGGGGGAGGATTATCACGCCCTGGATATCACCGAATCGGAGAATCTGGTGCGGCGCGAGGTGAGTGACGCCGCGGATGAGCCGGCGGTGAGCTATCTTTCCAGCACGTATGTGCCCGCTGAAGACCGCATTCGTGATACGCTGATGGTGCCGGGCTATCGCGTGCTCACCTTCGCCAACGTGCTGAAATACCGCCAATTCCCTCTGCCCGATATTCTGACCGATGTGCTGGCGATGGGGAGCAAGGGCATGGGCACCTCGGTGGAGATGGAATTTTCGGTGGATTTGAAGCTGGCCCAGGGCGGTCAGCCGGAATTCGCTTTTCTACAATTACGGCCTATGACCGCCCGCTCGGAACTGGGTCCGGTCGACATCAGCGAGGAGGAGCGAAAACGTGCAAAATGTCGCTCGATGCACGCATTGGGCAACTTCATCAATCAGGAAATACGCGACATCCTTTTTGTCAAACCGGATGGATTCGATGTCGGCAAGACGGTGCAAATTGCATCTGAAATCAGTCGTATGAACGCCCGTCTGGTAAAAGAGGGTCGCCCCTATCTGCTCATCGGCCCCGGACGCTGGGGGACATCTGATCGTTGGCTGGGCGTGCCTGTGCGTTGGGCCGATATTTCGGGCGTGGGCGCGATTGTCGAGGCGGCCTACGGCGATTTTAGGGTGGAGCCCTCGCAGGGATCTCATTTCTTTCACAACATCACGACTCAGGGCATCGGCTATATCAACATTTCGGGCCGGGATGAAGAGGTCATCGATTGGGATTGGTTGCGATCTTTACCGGTGGTGGAAGACGCTGAGTTCGTGGTCAACGCCCGAGTCGACCGTCCCCTGACCATAAAGGTCGATGGCCGCACTCACGAATGCGTTTTGCTGATTTCCCCATGACCACGCTCATTCACCTGCTATGATTATGCCGCAACCCAACGCCGCCCTTGAGGATCTGGAAAGCATCTTGCACGAACAAGAGGGCTGTCCCATTTGTCATTATGGCAGACTGGCGGGCCGTAAATATCTTGATGGCGTGATGTATGAGAGCGTCAATGATTTCGGTCTGCGTCAACGTCTGGTCGAGAATATGGGGTTTTGCGCCTTTCACAGCCAGGAGATGTTGACGTTTCCGGGAGCCAAACTGGGTGCGGCCATTATCGAACAGGCCATGCTCAAAGAGGCGCTGCATCGCATGGAAAGCGCTGCGAGCAGTCGCGGGTCGTTCTTCTCGCGCGGCAATAAAACCCGACGGTCATACGCTGCGCCCGACCAGGCCATTTGCTCCGCCTGTTTGCATGAACAGGATAGCGAGCTGCGGGCAATAGAGGAGCTGCTGAAACATTGGGATGAGTCTTGGGAGACGTTGTTAGAGAATGCGGGCGGCTTGTGCTTTAATCATCTTATGCAGGCGCTGAAGCTGGCTTCCAAAAGCACGGGGCAGACGCTGAAAGCGATGCACGAACGTTTGTGGCGGGAGACGATAGCTCAATTGGATGAATTTATTCGCAAGCAGGATTATCGCTTTCGCTCCGAGGAGATCAGCGAGGCGGAGGGCGTCGCTTCGCGACGAACCATTGCAATCCTGACGGGCCAGCCCCGAAAAATCATTTCCACCAAACTCTCAACCTGATTATCATGGCGAAATCGAAACGACCGGTTTATGTGGATGGCGAGTATCAGATCATCCCACATGAAAAAGATCCGGATCTGGCGGCCTATCATTCATTGGTGCGCATGGTGGTGGGGAGCATCTTGTTCGGCAGCGAAGAACTGCTGACCCGCACCCGGCTGTGGGAATTGGAGCATCCCATTACCGACATGAAACGAGGCCCGCGCGAGGCGGAGTCGGACCTGGTGTTGCTGCGTCATCTCATTGTGGGCGCCATGTTCCACGGCCCGCAGATGCTCAGTCGCCCCATCCTTTCCATCGCCGAGACCACCGATAGGGCTTTGAATCTCATCGGCAGCCTGGCGGGGCCTTTTATGCGCATTCCCGTTTTTCGGCCAGCGCGCAAGCGTTGGCGGGCCTATCAAAGCCGGGTGCAGGCGGTGGTCAGCTATTGGGTGGAGACGGGCCGCCAGGAGGAGCCCTATAGCAAAGTCATGGCCCAGGCGCTGATCCCGGACATCATCGACGACGTCATTCTCTCCCTCAGCAAAAATCAGGCTATCCAGACTTTGATTCAGGTGCAGGTGGGCATGTATTTGGGGCATGTCATCGAGAATCCCATCGAGATGGACGAACTGGTGCAGACGGTGGCCGATCGCTATCTTTCTTATCTGAACACCGACAACAAGGATGCTGTGGCGGAACTGGTGCAGATTCAGGTCGGTGATTATCTGGCCTACGCCCGGAAAAACCCACAAGAGCTGGAAGAGCTGGTCGCGGTCATCGGCGATCGTTATCTGGCCTATTTGAAGGAAGAAAATCCCGAGGCCATCGCCGAGATTGTGCAGGGGCAGAGCATCGGGTTGGTGGGCGAGGTCGCAGACGAGGTGCGGGCCCGCACCGTCACCTCCGACTCCGTCGTCGAGATGTTCATGCGTTCTCTGCTGCGGAGGCCCGCCCGGCAAGAGCTGCCTCTGCCCCCGCCCGAGGTGCTGGAACAGGCTACCACCTCCGTCGAGGAGATCATCCGCAAGCGCAATCTGGAGAAAAGAAGCAATGCGTGATCCCGCCTATTCCCTGCGCGGCCACTACGCCGGTTTCGTCAGTCGAACCATCGCTTTTCTCATCGATCGCAGCATCGTTCTGGTTCTCGTTGCCATTATCACCGCCGTCACCAGCTATCTTTTGCAATTGGTGGGGCTGGATGTGATCACTTGCCAGGTGACGCCCACTTTTTCTGGCGCCGCCTGCCTATCCGCCAGGACGACTTTGGCCGTTTTCGTTTTTGCATTCGCTCCCCTATACACCATCATCTTCTGGACGCTGGCAGGCCAGACGCCAGGCAAATACTTCCTGGGGCTGCGGGTTTATCGCATGGACGGAAAACCCCTGACCCTGACCCGCAGCGTCCGCCGCTATGTCGGCTACCTCCTTTCTTTCCTGGCTTTTGGTTTGGGATTTATCTGGATTGCCATCGATGACCAGCGGCAGGGATTTCACGACATCTTCGCCAACACCTGCGTGGTCTATTCCTGGGACGCTTTCCAGAATCAACGGCTTATCAACCGGCTCAGTCTGAAGATCAACAAAAGCCGATTTTTGCAGAATCCCGAAGCTTTTTATGGCAGCGGCATGACAGAGCAAGACGCCAATTATTTTACGCCCGATGATGTCATTGCGCCGCACAGTTTGCAGGATGGTGCGGAGACCGGTGACAGTGAGAGGTCGTCCGAGCCTCAGACGGGAGAGGGACAGCCCGAGGCTTGATTCCCGGCGCTTCAATCCCCGGCCAATAACTTGATCCCCACCGGGCAATGATCGCTGCCCATGACATCGGTGTAGATCATGGCGTCCGTCACCCGCTGCACCAGCTCGCGGGCGATGAAGAAATAGTCGATGCGCCAGCCCACGTTGCGCTGCCGGGCCCGGGTGGGCATGGACCACCAGGTGTACATCTCAGCCAAATCGGGATAGAAATGGCGGAAGGCGTCCACATAGCTCGCGGCCACCACGTCATCCATCCACGCCCGCTCCTCGGGCAGAAAACCGGTGGTGTTGCGGTTGGTTTTGGGATGGGTGAGATCGATGGGCTTGTGCGCAGTGTTCACATCCCCGCAAAAGATGATGTTGCGCCCCTCGGACCGCAGCGCCTCCATCCGCGCCAGAAACGCATCATAGAAGGCCAGCTTGAAGGGCACGCGGCCATGATCCCGCCCGCCGTTGGGGAAATAGCAGTTCACCAGGGTGAAATCGGGATAATGGGCGATGATGGTGCGGCCTTCCTGATCGAACTCGGGGACGCCCAGGCCGAAGATGACCTCATCGGGCTCCCTGCGGGTGAGCAGGCCCGTGCCGCTGTATCCCTTTTTGCGGATGGAATGATTCCAGTAAGCGTGATAGCCCTCGGGCTGGCGCAGATCGGCCGGAATCTGATGCGCCTCGGCCCGGGTTTCCTGCAAACAGAGGATGTCGGGCGCGGCTTCATCCAACCATTGCATGAACCCCTTTTTGTAGATAGCGCGTACGCCGTTGACGTTCCACGAGAGCAGCAGCCGCTCCGATAATGGTTGATTCATTGCCACTCTCCCAGGTTGCCGATGTGCTGCAGATGGGAAACATCGGAGAAAAACGCCAGCCTCGGCTCGGGATCAAAAACAAGTTTGCTCAATGAGGCGTTGAGCATCTGATACTGCCGCCAGGCGGCGCCGCTTTTATCCAGCAGCATGGAGAGGGCTGTGGCCAGGGCGCCGCCATGCCCGACCACCGCCACCGTCTCACCGGCGTGTTTTTGGGTGATAGTCTGAAAACTGTTCAGCAAGCGCAAAGCAAAATGGCGGGGCGACTCGCCCCCGGGCGGGGTGAAGTCGGGGTCTGCGGCCATGCGGTCCCAGAGATGTTTCTCTTCTTTCAATTGTTGATAGCTCAGGCCTTCCCATTCGCCCAGATGATATTCGGCCAGGCCCGGGTCCAGAATGATGGGGACATCCCCCAGGGCCTGAGCGACGCTTTCGGCGGTCTGGCGGGCGCGGCGCAAAGGGCTGCTGTAGATGACGCTGAGGGGGAGCTGCTCGCGGGCGATGCGCCGGGCCAGGGCTCGGGCCTGGGCCAGCCCCCGCTGGTTCAGCGGGCTGTCGGTGGAGCCTTGCCACACGCCGGCGACATTGGCGTCGGTTTCGCCGTGGCGGATGAGGTAGAGGATGGTGGGCATAGAAAAAATGTGTCGAGTGATGAGGAAATTGGATAGGTCTGTGATCCTATCACATTGCTGGCGATAAGAGAAGGGCTTCGGGCTTCTCGGGGGTGCGTCTCGAAATTGCCACGTCTCCCTGACCCCTCGTGCAGACGAAAAAGGAACGCGGTGGTGTATAATGCACGTATGCCATCGCTTCGCAGGTTGTCTCCGCCGACCACAACCTGACAGGTTCCATGTGTCCTGGCGGCTCAGCGAACAAGCTGGCGTTGTGCAAACCTGGCCTGATCCCGGCATCGTTGGCTGGGAACCTGTCAGGTTTAGGAGCCGTCACCTGATTCTTCTGCACACAACCGATCTTCACTCATGTCCTGGCAACCTTTCGCCCAAAGCGCCCGCGAGATGGGCGTTTCTCTGACGCCCGAGCAGATCGATCGTTTCCGGCGCTACACGCAATTGCTGCTGGAGGCCAATCGCCGCGTCAATCTCACCGCGCTGCGGGATGAAAACGCACTCATAGCCAAATTCCATCTGGACGCGTTGGCGTTGATTCCGGTCATCGCCGGCGCCGCGGGTCTCGCGCCCGACGCATTATGCGCGCGGGCGTGGCGGGCCGCGGATGTGGGCTCGGGCGGGGGCGCGCCCGCCATCCCCCTGGCCATCGCCTGGCCCGCGCTGCGCTACACGCTCATCGAATCCATCGCCAAGAAAGCCCGCTTTCTGGAGCAGGCGGCGGCCGCGCTGGGGTTGAATCTGACCGTGGTCAATGCTCGGGCGGAGGACGCGGGCCGGGCGTCAGAACATCGGGCGGGCTACGATCTAGTGACGGCCCGGGCCGTGGCCGCCCTGCCCACACTGGTGGAGCTGACCCTGCCCCTGGCCCGCGTGGGCGGGCTCATCGTCCTGCCCAAAGGCCCCAGAGCGCCGCAAGAAGTGGCGGCGGCGCAGCGGGCCATCGACCTGCTGGGCGGCGAGCTGGTTGATGTGGCGTCGGTGACGATT
>JALSPL010000185.1 GCA_026985975.1 Anaerolineae bacterium
CCTTGGCCTTGACGGCCTGGCGGAAGTAACGACGGAATTGACGCTCATACACGCCGTAAATACGACGCACTTTTTGTTTTTCTCTCAACTGCCGTCCATAGTCAGAGACCTTGCGACGAAAACGTCGAGTGGGGCCATGCTGACCGGGCGGGTAATTCTTTCGTTCGAGCGGGCACTTGGTCGAAAAACAGCGATCTCCCTTCAGGAAGAGCTTAGCGCCTTCTCGGCGGCACAGTTTGCAAACTGCATCAGTATAACGGGCCATTAACTACGATATCCTCCAACTTAGCAACGCGTGACGTTGGCAAATGGGTGTAAACGGGGGGTTAAACGCGGCGTTTCTTGGGCGGGCGACAGCCATTGTGGGGCAATGGCGTCACGTCGGTAATCTCAACAATGGTGAAGCCCTCGCCTATCAGGGTGCGAATAGAGGCTTCGCGTCCCGGGCCGGGACCTTTGACAAAAACTTGCAGCTCGCGGACGCCGAAATCGCGGGCCTGGCGGGCGACATTGCGGCTGGCCAACTGGGCGGCGTAGGGCGTGCTCTTGCGCGAGCCCTTGAAACCGGAGCTGCCAGCGCTGGCCCAGCAGATCACATTGCCTTCCATATCCGTGAAGGTAATGATGGTGTTGTTATAGGTGGCCTGGATATGCACCTGCGCCCGCGGCACATTGCGACGGACTTTTTTCTTCGTGCTAGAGCGACGGCGTGGATTTCTAGCCATAAGTTCTTACTCCAAACTTCTTGGGAAAATGACGAATGAACGTGTAACAGATTGAACCGGCTATGCACTCCGCTTTGTGATCTCTCAAAATGCCGGGTTTCACGTTGGGAGCGCTATAAGCAACGTTTTATTTGCGAGCGCGCTTGCGACCCGGAACGGTCTTGCGGGGGCCGCGCTTGGTGCGGGCATTGGTGCGGGTGCGCTGGCCGCGCACGGGCAGGTTCATACGATGGCGACGGCCGCGATAGCTGCCGATCTCGATGAGACGCTTGATATTCATCTGGACTTCGCGTCGCAGATCGCCCTCGACGATATAATTGCGATCAATCACATCACGAAGTTTCGCGACTTCTTCCGACGTCAATTCATTGACGCGTTTGTTTTCAATGCCGGTTTTGGCCAGAATTTCCTTGGCAGTAGGACGGCCAATGCCATAAATATACGTGAGGGCGATCTCCACCCGTTTGTCACGGGGAATATCAACGCCAGCAATACGAGCCATACTTCCTCCGGGGATCGGTAATCAGTAAGCAGTGAACAGTAATCAGTGGGAAAGTGGAATAGTCAGCGGTCAGTAAGGGGCAATAATCAAGATCAGCTCCGAAGCCGATTACCGTTTACCGGCCGTTGATCGACTTCAAATCAGCCCTGGCGTTGCTTATGCTTGGGATTGGAGCAAATGACGCGCACAACGCCACGCCGGCGGATGATTTTGCAGTTATCACACATTTTTTTGACAGAAGGTCGGACTTTCATTGTTTCATATCTCCTACGAGGCAATGGGCGCAAGGCCCTAGAGAATCGTCATAATCATGGGGTCGCTAGAGGTGACGGCCAGGGTGTGTTCGAAGTGGGCGCTGAGAGCGCCGTCCTGGGTTCGCACTGTCCAGCCGTCGGCATCCACTTTTGTCAGCCAGTGGCCCGCGGCCACCATGGGCTCCAGGGCAAAGACCATGCCCGGACGCAAACGGAGGCCCGTGCCGGGCTGGCCGTAGTTCAGGATCTGGGGCGGTTCGTGCATCTGGCGGCCGACGCCATGACCGGAATACTCGCGAATGATGGCGAAGCCGCGTGACTCAGCATACGTCTGCACGGCGGCGGAGATGTCTCCCAGCCGATGACCGGACCGGGCCTGATCGATGCCCGCCCACAGGGCGCCTTCGGTGGCGTCCAGCAACGCCTGCGCTTCCGGCGAGATATCGCCAACCGGATAGGTCCAGGCTGAATCGCCTACCCATCCCTTGTAAGTGGCTCCCACATCGATGCTGATGATGTCGCCCGCTTGCAGCAAACGCTCGGGGCTGGGGATGCCATGCACGATTTCATCGTTTATCGAGGTGCAAATGCTGGCCGGGAAGCCATGGTAGCCCAAAAAGGTGGGCGTGGCGCCGTAACTGCGAATGACGTCCTCGGCGATAGCGTCCAGCTCGGCCGTGGACATGCCGGGACGGACAGCGCGCTGCATGGCCTCATGAACTCTGGCCACAATCCGGCCGGCTTCCCGCAGGGCGACCAATTCTCTGGCTGCGCGCAGGACGATTCCGGCAGGCGCTTTGCTCTGCCCGACCAAAGGCCTAATCATACAATAGAATGGCTTCTATCGCCAAAAATCGGCATGAAAGTTATCATCCAAACTACTTGATGAAACCCTCATAATGACGCATCAGCAACTGCGCCTCCAACTGCTTCATGGTGTCGAGCACGACGCCGACGACGATGAGCAAGCCGGAGCTGGTAATGAGCAATGCAGAACTGCTAAGACTGGGCTGACGCAGCACCAGGCTCACAATCCAGGGCAAAATCGCCACAAAACCCAAAAACAGGGCGCCCATCAGGGTGATGCGATTGACGACTTTATTCAAGTAATCTTCGGTGCGTTTACCAGGGCGGATGCCCGGGATGTAGCCCCCCTGTTTTTGCAGGCTCTCAGGGATGTTCTGCTGCTGAAAAACGACAGCCGTGTAGAAGAAGGTGAACGCCACCACCAGGATGAAATAGGCAATCCAGTAAAAGGTGCTGCCGATACTGAAATTGGCGGCCATGAAATCGCTCATGGCTTTCAACCAGGAGATGGAGGAATTGGTGAAGGCGCTGGCAATGGTGCTGGGGAAGATCAGCAGCGTGCTGGCGAAAATCAGCGGAATCATGCCGGCGCTGTTGACCCGGATGGGAACATAGCTGCTCTGCCCGCCCACCATCATCAGGCGATTGCCTTTCATGGTGCGCACCCGCTTGCCGTAACGCACGGGAATGCGGCGCTGTCCCTCCTGAACATAGACGATGAGGCCCACCGTGGCCACGGTGACAATGGAGAAGATAATCGCCAGAAAAACGCCGTTGGTGCTGGAAAGCAAACCATTCAGACGCGGCCACATGCGGCTGACAATGCCGCCGAAGATAATCAGCGAAACGCCGTTGCCGATGCCATCTTCGGTGATGATGTTGCCCAGCCACAGGGCGATGAAACTGCCCGTGAGCAATGAGGCCAGCACGCCGATGGTAAGAAGGGGATCGACGCTGAATCCGAACCGGGGCAGCAGCGGCGTGCCGAAGCTGCCGCCGGACATGAGGGCGGCGGTGCCGAAGCCCTGCAACAAGGCCAGCGGGATGGTCAGATAAGTGGTGATCTGGTTGATCTTCTGCCGCCCGGCGTCGCCATCTTTGGAGATCTCCTCCAGTTTGGGGATGATGGGCACCAGCAACTGCATGATAATCGAGGCGGTGATGTAAGGGTAAACGCCCATCGCCATGATGGAGAAGCGGGAGAGGGCGCCGCCACTGAGCATATCGAACAGATTGGCCAGATCGTTATGCAGAATCTGTCCCATGGCGGCGCGGTCCACGCCGGGCACCGGAATCTGCGCCAGCACCCGATAGAGCAACAGGATGCCCAGGGTGAAGAGAATCTTCTTGCGAAGCTCAGGAAGAATGAGTGCGCTTTTCAAAGCTGTGAGCATAGAGCAAGCCTCCGTTCGTCAGCAGGCGGCGCCCGCCGACGACGTATGTGACCTAAGACAGGGGGAGGATTTCGGCGGTTCCGCCAGCGGCCTCGATCTTGCTGCGGGCGCTTTGGGAAAACCGGTGAGCCTTCACAGTCAGGGCGATGTCGATCTCACCATCGCCCAGGATAACAACAGGACCGCCATTTTTGCGGATGTAGCCGCGCTCGATGAGCGCTTCGGGGGTGATTTCATCACCGGCCTCGAAGTCCTGGGCCAACAAGCCCACATTCAATGGCTGATAGTCGACGCGATTGATGTTGGTGAAGCCGCGCAGGGTGGGCAGACGACGGAACAGGGGCAACTGGCCGCCCTCGAAGTAGGGGCCTTTGCCGCCGCCGGAGCGGCTGTTCTGGCCGTTCATGCCCCGACCGGCGGTTTTGCCCCGACCGGCGGAGATGCCGCGGCCGGCGCGGGTGCGTTTCTTGCGGGAGCCGGGGGCTGGTTTCAAGTCATGCAGATTCATGCGTCTTTCTCCTCCACCGTAACGAGATGCCGAACTTTGTTCAACATGCCGCGGACAACGGGGGTGTCATCATGTTCGACGACATCGCCCAGGCGATGAAAACCCAGGGCGCGAATCGTGCCGCGGTGTTTTTGGCTGTAGCCGATCACGCTCTTTTTGTAGGTAATAACCAGTTTCTTGTTCTCACTCATCTGCTATCTCTCCAGATGATCCTGGATCCAGTGGGGCTGCACTTTGGCAACGGGCAGGCCGCGGCGTTTGGCCACCATCTCGGGGGACTGCAACTCGCCCAGGGCCCGATAGGTGGCTTTGACCACGTTCAACACGTTGTTGCTGCCCAGAGATTTGGTCAGGATGTCGCTGATGCCGGCGGTCTCCAGCACGGCGCGCACGCCGCTGCCGGCAATGACGCCGGTTCCGGGCGAAGCGGGCCGCAACATGACGCGGGCCGCATTGAATTTAGAGGTAATCTCATGGGGGATGGTTGTGCCCACCATGGGAACGGTAATCAGGTTCTTTCGAGCTTGTTCGGAGCCCTTGCGAATGGCCTCGGGCACTTCGCGGGCCTTACCGACGCCAATGCCGACCCGGCCCTTGCCATCGCCAACCACGACGACGGCGCGAAAGCCGAAGCGGCGCCCGCCTTTGACTACCTTGGCGGTGCGGGTAAGATCAACCACGCGCTCTTCGAATTCGTCCTGAACTTCTTGTTTTCGACTTCTTCTATCATTTCTGGGCGCCATAATTCCTTCCTTAGATATTGGCAATCGGGGGCTAGAACTTCAGTCCAGCTTCGCGGGCTGCTTCGGCCAGGGCTTTGACGCGGCCATGGTAGGGGAAGCCGCCCCGATCAAATACAACGGTTTCAATACCGGCGGCGGTTGCGCGCTCGCCGATGAGTTTGCCAACTGCTTTGGCGACATCAGTTTTGGATTTGCCCTGCACTTCCAGGCCGGGCTCCACCGAAGAAGCGGCCACCAGGGTGCGTCCGGTGGGATCCGCCTCGTCATCGATGATCTGCACATAGATGTGCTTCAGGCTGCGATAGACGGCCAGGCGAGGGGTTTGGGCGGAGCCGGAAATGCGTCTGCGCACGCGTCGATGACGACGAATGCGGGCTACACGACGGGGATGGGTGCTCATATCAACATTCCTCTTTATCTTCGGGCTTTGAGATTAGCGCTTGCCAGCCTTGCCGGCTTTCCTGCGGATGTATTCGCCACGATAACTGATCCCCTTGCCTTTGTAAGGCTCGGGAGGACGCAAGGCGCGGATTTCGGCGGCGATTTCGCCCACCAGCTCCTTGTCAATGCCCTTGACGTGGAAGGCGCGACCGCCTTTTTCGACCTCAAACGTGATGCCTTCGGGGGGCTCGATAACGACAGGGTGAGAAAAGCCGAGACTCAAATCGAGCGCATTGCCTTTCATCACAGCGCGATAGCCAACGCCGGTCATTTCCAATTCCTTGACATAGCCCTGACTGACGCCGGTGACCATGTTAGCCAACAACGCCCGGGTCAGACCATGCAGGGCGCGATGATGGCGTAGATCGGTGGGACGGGAGATCACCACCTGGCCATCTTTCATTTCAATGGTCATGTCAGGAGAAAAGGTGCGAGTCAACTCGCCCTTGGGGCCCTTGACAGTGACTTTATTATTCTTGCCGATTTCGATATTCACTTTTTCGGGAATAACAATCGGTTTGCGTCCGATACGGGACATGAACTTCCTCCTACCCGCTTGTGCGGGAAATCAATAACGCAGAGACAGGATTGAGTCGGCGGGGTGACCACCGCGCCCTGTCGGCTGCCGCTTACCAAACATAGCAGATTACTTCGCCACCCACGCCCGCGTTACGGGCGTCGCGTCCGGGCATCATGCCGCGCGAGGTGGAGACGATAGCCAGACCGAGACCGGCGCGCACCCAGGGGATGTCGTTGCGGCCAAAGTAGATGCGACGGCCGGGCTTGCTCACACGCTCGATGCCGGCAATGACCGGCTTGCGGTTCTCATCATATTTGAGATGCAGACGCAGCGTGGGCTGGGGCTTGTCCGCGTCCTGTAGATCGTAACCTCGGATAAAGCCCTCATCTTTCAAAATACGAGCGATCTCCACTTTCATTTTGGAGCTGGGCATGGAGACAGTCTTGTGCTGGGCCATGCTCGCGTTGCGGATGCGGGTCAGCATATCCGCAATGGGATCGGTCATCATAGGAATTCTACTCCTCTTTGTTGAAGATTAATGACTAATGGATTAAAGATTACAGCATAGCTGTCAATGCCGTTGTAAAGATCACTTTAATCATTAATCATCAATCTTTAATCATTACTTACCAACTGGACTTCACCACGCCGGGCAGATTCCCGCGCAGCGCTTCATGCCGGAAGCAGATACGACACATATCGAACCGGCGCATATAGCCGCGGGGCCGACCGCAGATTTTGCATCGGTTGCGGACCTGCACCTTATATTTGCGACGTTGTTCGCGATAGGTCATGCACTTCTTAGCCATGCAATGTCTCCTGTTTATTTACGCTTGAAAGGCATGCCGAGCAGACGCAGCAATTCTCGGCCTTCTTCATCGGTTTTCGCCGTGGTGACGATGGTGACGCCCATGCCACGGAGTTTGTCAATGCTATCGTAATCAACTTCCGGAAATGCCAACTGCTCGCGCAGGCCCAGGCTATAGTTGCCGTGCCCATCGAAAGCGTCGGGCGATACGCCCTGGAAGTCGCGCTGGCGAGGCATGGCCACGTTGATCAGCCGGTCCAGAAAATCCCACATGCGGCGGCCTCGCAACGAGACGCTGACGCCGATGGGATTGCCCTCGCGCAGCTTGAAGGTGGCGATAGCCTTGCGGGCCCGTCGCACTACAGGCTTCTGGCCGGTGATGGTGGTAAGATCGTTGACTGCGTACTCGATAGCCTTGGCGTTTTGCAACGCTTCGCCCAGGCCGATATTGACCGAGACGCGCACCACGCGCGGCGCCTGCATCACATTTTTGTATTCGAAGCGCTCCATCAGAGCGGGAACGACTTCTTTTTCGTAGCGTTCTTTCAACCGGGGAACCATATAACTTCTCCTGAATCCGAACAGCGTCTAAGCGCCATCGGAATTATGAGCCAATAACCTCGTCATATTTGGCGCTGTAGCGCACTCTCTCGCCGCCCTCTTCGCGAATTTGCACGCGGGTGGGTTGAGCGGCGTTAGGGGCCACCAACATCACATTGGAGATATGAATGGGGCCTTCGCGCTCGATGATGCCAACCTGGGTGCGCACATCGCCGGTGCGGCGCTGGTGCTTTTTGATCATGTTGACGCCGCCAACGATGACATACACGCGATTGGGATCATAATTGCCAAATTTGTCTTTTTTGCGGATAACGGACTTGACCTCGCCGCGTTCGCCTTTGTTATTGCCGGCAATCACTTCGACCTGGTCGCCCTTTTTGATTTTGAGTTTGGGCTGTTTTTTCGACTTCTTCATCTTGCAATCACCTTCCTACAATACTTCGGGCGCCAGGCTGACGATTTTCATGAACCGTTTTTCGCGCAGCTCGCGAGCCACCGGCCCGAAAATGCGGGTGCCTTTGGGATTTTTGCTGTCATCGATAATCACGGCGGCGTTGTCGTCGAAACGAATATAGCTGCCGTCCTTACGACCGACTTCCTTGGCCGTGCGCACGATAACAGCGCGCACCACTTCGCCTTTCTTGACGGAGCCGCCGGGAGCGGCCTGCTTGACGGAGGCGACGATGATGTCGCCCACCGAGGCGTAACGTCGGCTGGAGCCGCCCAATACACGGATGCACAAAATCTCTTTGGCGCCGGTGTTATCGGCGATTTTCAAGCGGGATTCTTGCTGAATCATGGCGATATTCTCCTTCTGCTCACGCGTTCTCGGACGCCGACTGGGTCAGGTTTTCGATGACAACCCAGCGCTTGGTCTTGCTCAGGGGGCGAGATTCGAGGATGCGCACCTCATCGCCTTCCTGACAACTGTTGTTCTCGTCGTGGGCGTGATATTTCTTGTGAACCTTCACCACCTTGCCATACAGGGGATGGCGATAGGAGCGGGCCACGCGCACCACCACGGTTTTATCCATTTTGTTGCTGACAACGGTGCCGGTCAGCACCTTTCTTCGTTCCTGGGCCATGTTACATCATCTCCGCTGCTAACTGGCGCTCGCGCTGGATGGTCTTGATGCGAGCAATGTCGCGCTTCACCTGAGACAGCCGGTTGGTGTCTTTTTGCTGTCCGATAGACAGATTGAAACGCAGATTCATCAATTCTTCGTATGCTTCATCCAGCTTGGCCTGGAGTTCACCATCGGTGAGACCACGTAATTCGGTTGCGTTCATTTAGTGTCCCTCCTCTCCGCGGCTGACGAACTGGGTGGCAATAGGCAATTTATGGGCGGCCAGGCGCATCGCTTCGCGGGCGGTGTCTTCGGGCACGCCGGCCAATTCAAAGAGAATCCGGCCGGGCTTCACAACGGCCACATAATGATCCACCGCGCCCTTGCCGGAGCCCATGCGGGTCTCGGCCGCGCGTTTGGTGACAGGTTTGTCAGGAAAGATGCGGATCCACAGCTTGCCGCCACGGCGGATGTAGCGCACAATGGCCCGGCGGGCGGATTCGATCTGGCGGCTGGTGATCCAGGCGGGCTCGGTGGCTTGCAGAGCGTAATCGCCAAAGGCGATGGTGCTGCCGCGCCAGGCCTTGCCGCGCATGCGGCCGCGATGCACTTTTCGGTACTTCATTCGTTTGGGCATTAACATGATCTATTCTTACCTCTCGCTATATCGTCATGGGTTCGCCGGGCAGGATATCGCCCTTGTAAATCCACACCTTGATGCCAATGACGCCATAGGTGGTGCGGGCGACCATATCGATGTAGTCGATGTCGGCGCGCAGGGTGTGGCGGGGAATGCGGCCCATGCGGATGTCGTCGACCCGGGCCATTTCAGAACCGCCCAAACGTCCGCCCAGGCGGATCATGATGCCTTTGGCGCCGGAACGCATGGTGCGTTCGGCGGCCCGGCGCATGGCCCGCTTGTGAGCCACGCGGCGCGCCAGTTGTTCGGCGATATTTTCCGCCACCAGACTGGCGTCCAGTTCGGGCTTCTTGATCTCTTCCACATCGATCTTGACGCGCTTGCCGGTGAGTTCGCCCAGATCCTTGCGCAATTCGGTGACGGTGACGCCCTTGCGACCAATGACGACGCCGGGCTTGGCGGCGTGGATAGTCAGGTGCACCAGCTTGGGCGCACGCTCGATCTCGATTTTGGAAACGCCTGCATGAGACAGACGGGAATGAACTTCATTGCGGATCACGCGGTCTTCGGCGATGAGGCGAGAATAATCTTTGCCCTCAGCAAACCAGCGCGATTGATGTTTCTTGGTGATACCGAGCCGGAACCCGGTGGGGTGAACTTTGCGACCCAAAATACGCCTCCTGTACTTATCGCTCTTCGAGCTTGATGGTGATGTGGGAGGAACGGCGGATGATCGGTTTCACGCGACCGCGAGCGCCGGGACGATAACGGTTGGTAGAGGGCCCTTCATCAGCGTAGATCTCGGCGATCCACAGGTCTTCGGGGGCCATACTTTCATTTTCCTCTGCATTGGCAATCGCCGATTGAAGCGTTTTCCGCACTTCTTTCGCGGCGGCCTGAGGCATGTGCGCCAGTACATCCATGGCGTCCAGCGCCCGCATACCACGGACGAGATCAACCACCAGGCGAACTTTTTGCGCAGAGATCCCGACGAATTTGCGTTGGGAACGAACCAAATAGGACATCTTTCAACCTCTTTTGTCTGAATCTCGCATCAACGGCGAGCGCTGCTTTTTCTTTCTTTGACGATGTGACCACGATAGAACCGCGTGGGAGCAAATTCGCCCAACTTATGGCCCACCATGTTCTCGGTGATATAAATGGGAACATGACGACGCCCGTTATGCACGGCGATGGTGTGACCAACCATCTGCGGAAAGATGGTGGAGGCGCGAGACCAGGTGCGGATGACCCGTTTTTCGCTTTTACGGTTCATCTCTTCGATCTTGCGAAGCAATTTTGTGTTGACGTACGGACCTTTTTTCAGAGACCGGGACATTTTCTAAAACTCCTCCTAGCGGCGCTTCTTGCCGCGACGCCGGATAATATACTGGCTGGTGCGTTTGTTGCGACGGGTGCGATACCCCAGGGCGGGCTTGCCCCACGGTGTTTTGGGACCAGGCATGCCAATGGGAGAACGGCCTTCGCCGCCGCCATGGGGATGGGAGGCGGGATCCATGGCCACGCCGCGCACGGAGGGGCGACGCCCCATCCAGCGCTTGCGCCCGGCTTTGCCGATCTTGACGTTCTGATGATCGGTGTTGCCGACCTGTCCCACCGTGGCCATGCAGTTGAGCAGAACCTTGCGGACTTCGCCGCTGGGCAGACGCAGGGTGGCGTAACGACCTTCCTTGGCCATCAACTGGGCGTAGGCGCCGGCGGAACGCACCAATTGGCCGCCCTTGCCGGGCTGCATTTCCACGTTATGCACCAGGGTGCCCAAAGGCATATTCACCAGGGGCAAGGCGTTGCCGGGACGGATCTCGGCGTCCGGTCCGGACATGATGTTGTCGCCAACCTGCAGGCCCAATGGGGCCAGAATGTAGCGCTTCTCGCCGTCGGCGTAAACCAGCAGGGCGATGCGAGCGGTGCGGTTGGGGTCATACTCGATGGAGGCCACGCGAGCGGGGATGCCGGTCTTGTCGCGCTTGAAATCGATCAGGCGATACCGGCGCTTGTGGCCGCCGCCCCGGTGCCGGACTGTGAGCCGACCCAGGTTGTTGCGCCCTGATTTTTTCTTCAGAGGGCGCAGCAGTGATTTTTCGGGTTCTGAGCGGGTGATCTCCTCGAAGGTGTGACCGCTCATCCCGCGCCGACCGGCTGAGGTCGGCTTGTAGACTTTGATACCCATAGGGCTGTGACTCCTTGTGGTAAGCTGTCGTCCGAGTCGGGGACGATGTAGACGATACCTGCTTGGTTAGCCGCCTACGCGTTTTGCGGATGACGTCATCTGCAAAACAGGACGATTACCTTGATGAATGGATGGAAAAGAAGAACGATAAAAAGGGCTTGTCGCCGGGACTTACGCCCACAGGCTTAAACGCCCTCGAACATCTGAATGGAATCGCCGGGGGCCAGGGTGATGACGGCCTTTTTCCAACCTGCTTTGCGCACTGCGGTCTGGCGCAGGCTGCGTTTGCGGGTTTTGGGCTTCATGTTGATGATGCGCACATCGGTGACGGTGACGCCGAAGCGAGCCTCCACCGCCTGGCGCACTTGCAGTTTATTGGCCCGACGGTCCACTTCGAACACATATTGATTATTCTCATCGGCCAGAATGAGAGATTTCTCCGTCATGACGGGGCGTTTCAGGACTTCATACAGGTGCATGGGCTTACTCCTCTTCCGCTACGGCTTCCTGGTCGCTTTCGCCCAGAAAATCGGTGATGACGTCGATGGCCTGCTGAGGCATGATTACCGTCTCGTAGCCAAGCAGATCGCGCACATTGATGTAATTCACGCGCAACGTCTTCACATAGGGCAAATTGCGTGCGGAAAGTTCGACAATATCATTGGCTTCCGGCAACAACAGCAAAGCGCTACGCTCCACGCCCAGGGCATCCATCATGGCGTCCATCTCGCGGGTGCGGGGAGCTTGCATCGAAAGCTCATCCAGCACGACAAGTTGTTGCGCCTCGGCTTTGACGCTCAGAGCCGAACGCAGCGCCAAACGGCGCATCTTGCGGGGCATACGCTGGGTGTAAGAGCGGGGCGAGGGGCCGAAAACCGCACCGCCGCCTCGCCAATGAGGCGCCCGAATGGTGCCTTGCCGGGCGCGGCCGGTGCCTTTCTGGCGCCAGGGCTTGCGGCCGCCGCCGCGAACCTGGCCGCGGGTCTTGGTCTTGTGGGTTCCCTGCCGCTGATTGGCCAATTGTCGCACCAGGGCCTGGTGCATGACTGTCTGGTTGGGCTCGATGTTGAAAATCTCATCAGGAAGCTCAACGGTTCCTACTTCTTGACCTTGCATATTCTTCAATGACGTCTGCATCGTTCACTACCTCGCTTTCTTAATCTTGTTCTTGCGGGCGAAAAAGACCGTCACCAGGCCATTTTTCGGTCCGGGCACAGCGCCGCGCACGGCCACAAGATTCCGTTCGGGGTCCACGCGCACGACCCGCAAATTCTGAACGGTGACGCGTTCGTGGCCCATGTGACCAGGCATCCGTTTGCCTTTGTAAACACGGCCCGGCGTGGTGCCAGCGCCAGCGGAGCCGGGAGAGCGCTCACGGTCGGATTGGCCATGCGTCTTGGGCTGGCGGTTGAAATTGTGGCGCTTGACGCCGCCCTGGAAGCCTTTACCCTTGGAGCGACCGGTGACATCCACCAGATCGCCCTCGCTGAAAAAGTCAGCCAGGAGTTTTTGCCCCAGCTTGAACTCGGACAGCTCTTCGGGCTGCACGCGGAACTCATTCAGCGTCCGCAGGGCGGGAACGTCGGCAACTTTCAGATGCCCACGCACGCCGCTGGTCAGACGTTTTTCTTTGATTTCATCGAACCCGATCTGCACGGCGGCGTAGCCGTCTTTTTCGGGCGTTTTGATTTGGGTCACATAGCAGGGGCCCACTTCCAGCACGGTCACCGGAATCATGGCTCCTTCATCAGTGAAAATCTGGGTCATGCCCAGCTTGCGTCCAATAAGACCTTTCATAAGTCTTTCGGGGAAGGGAAATGCCAGCGGCAAAAAGCGCCTCATCATTCCGCTCCCCAACCTCCTTTATCAGGATTTTTTATCGTGATCAGGACAGGCCCGATACAGCGGCCCATCGCAAAATCTGGTGGATAACTCGCCAGATAACTTTATGTTAAATAGCGCTACAGCTCGATCTCAATGTCTACGCCCGCCGGCAAAGAAAGACGCATCAGATTATCAATGGTCTTGCTGCCTGAAGGAATGACATCAACCAGGCGTTTATGCGTCCGAATTTCGAATTGCTCCCGGGAGTCTTTATCGATGAAAGTGGAACGCATAACGGTAAAGCGTTCAAGCTTGGTGGGCAGAGGCACAGGCCCAATGACCTGGGCGCCGGTGCGCTCGGCGGCTTCGACAATCTCGCGTACGGAACTGTCAAGAACCCGGTGATCGTAAGCCTTCAATTTGATGCGTATCCGCTGTTTAGCCATTCGCAGACCTTCCAAAAAATGATGAGAAGCCGGATGGAGGATAACCCCCATCCGGTCGTTGACGTGCTGTATTATTCGAGAATCTCGGTGATGACGCCGGCGCCGACGGTGCGGCCGCCTTCGCGAATGGCGAAGCGGGAGCCCACTTCCAACGCCACGGGCGAGATCAACTCCACTTCCATGTTCACATTGTCGCCGGGCATCACCATCTCCACGCCCTCGGGCAGATGCACCGAGCCCGTGATGTCCATGGTGCGAATATAGAACTGCGGGCGATAGCCTTCGAAGAACGGCGTATGGCGGCCGCCCTCTTCCTTCTTCAGCACATACACCTCGGCGTTGAACTTGGTGTGAGGGGTGATGCTGCCCGGTTTCGCCAGCACCTGACCTCGCTCCACTTCGTCGCGGTTGATGCCGCGCAGCAAAACGCCCACGTTCTCGCCCGCTTCCGCATAGTCCAGAATCTTGCGGAACATCTCCAAAGACGTGGCCACCGTCTTCCGCGTCGGCTTCAGGCCCACAATTTCCACTTCGTCCATGGGGTAGAT
>JALSPL010000186.1 GCA_026985975.1 Anaerolineae bacterium
AGGCGCTGCTCCCGGCCATCCAGCGGGAGCTGGCCGAAGAGACCGGTTATGTGGCCGAAAAATGGGAGTATTTGGGCCATTTTTGGGATAATCCTGCGTTCTCGGCCATGAAAGTGCACATTTTTCTGGCCCGCAACGCCCATCAGAGCGCGGCCACGCACTTCGATGAGGCCGAGTTCGTAGTCGCGGAGTGGCGGGATTGGGAATGGCTGAAGGCCGCGGTGCGCTCGGGCGAGATCAAAGAACGAGTGCTGCTCTCCGCTCTGGGCATGCTCATGGCCCGCGGGCGTTGCTGAAAATCCGCGGCCTACAACATCGCCAATGCCAGGCCCGTCATAAAGGAAATGAGCCAGATAGACCAGACGAAAACGCTGAATCTGTGAAATTTGAGCGCCATAGCGCGGTCTTTTTTATAGAGCACCCAGCTTGCCCACAAGGCGTGAACGAGCATCAGTACGATGGCGGTGATACCGGTGACGCCGTGCACATTGAACCGCACGCCGCCCGATATCTGGTACATGCGGCCGGTGCCCAGGGCGTCGGAGATGAGGCCCAGCCAGAAAAAGATCAGATGCCAGCCTTTCAGCTCACCGGCCAATTTCTCACTCCACACGCCGATGGTGTAGAAGATCAGCGCCGCGGTGATGAAAACGACGCCGCTGGTCAAAGATGCGTTCATGGGGAAGTTCTCTCCTTTGTGTGAGTGCATGGCTGCGAAACGCTGTGTTCCGCTTTGCTTTTGGCCAGATCAGGTTAGGATGCACCCGACTCTTTTATCAGCCCGGTGGCCCGGAACTGGCTCATGTACAGATCGTAATAAAAGCCCTTTTGCGCCAGCAGTTCGGCGTGGGTTCCCCGTTCGATGATTTGGCCTTCATTCAGCACCAGCACCTGATCGGCGTTGCGGATGGTGCTGAGGCGATGGGCGACCACAAAGGTGGTGCGCTCGGCCATCAAGCCTTCCAGCGCCGCCTGAATCAGACGCTCGGTGCGGGTGTCCACGCTGCTGGTGGCCTCATCGAGAATGAGGATGCGGGGATCGGCCAGCACGGCCCGGGCGATGGCCAGGAGCTGACGCTGGCCCAGGCTCAGGCCCGCGCCTCGCTCGCCCAACAGGGTGTCGTAGCCCTGGGGCAGGCGCTGGATGAAATCATGGGCGTGGGCCAGTTTAGCCGCAGCGATAACTTCCTCGTCGCTGGCGGCCGGTTTGCCAAAGCGGATGTTGTTCATCACGGTGTCGTTGAAGAGAAATGTGTCCTGCAAAACGATGCCGATCTGACTGCGCAAACTTGCCAGCGTCACATCCCGCACATCGATGCCGTCGATGCGCACCGCCCCCTGACTGACATCGTAAAAACGGGGAATGAGGCTGATGATGGTGGTCTTGCCGGCGCCGGTGGGCCCCACCAGAGCCACGGTCTCGCCAGGTCGGGCGTGCAGATTCACATCTCGCAGCACCGGCTCGCCCGGATTGTACTCCGCCCAGACGTGATCGAAGATCACCTCGCCCTGGATGGGGGGCATGATGCGGGCGTTGGGTTTTTCCACCACGTCGGTCTCGGCGTCCAGGAAGTTGAAGATACGCTCGGAGCCCGCCACTGCGCTCTGCAAATTCGTCCACAGGATGGCGATCTGGCGCACGGGCTGATTGAAACGCTGGGCGTATCCCAAAAAGGTGACGATGAGGCCCAGGGACACCAACGTTCCGCCAATGGCCTGCCCCCGCAGCAGCAACAGTCCGCCCACGGTAACCACGATGGCGATAGCCACGTAGCCCAGGGCTTCCAGCACCGGGGCCAGGGCTGAGGTGTAGGTCACCGCCTTGATGTTGGCGTCGCGGTTGGCCGCGTTGCTGGCCTCGAACGCCTCGATGTTCACATCCTCGCGGCTGAAAGCCTGCACCTCCCTCACCGCGGCGATGTTCTCCTGCAGCTCGGCGTTGACATTGCCGATCTCCAGGCGGGTGACGCGGAAGGCCTTGCGGGCCTGGGCGCTGAGCCACCAGGTGGCCACGCCCATCAACGGCAGCACCGCCACGCTGACCAGCGCATACGCCCAGTTCAGCGCCAGCATCTTCCACACAATCCACACCAGCAGGATGATGGAGCTGAAGACCTGCACCACGCCCATGCCGATAACCTGCTGGATGGTGTCGGTGTCATTGGTGAGGCGGCTCATAATGTCACCGGCGTCGTTTTTGGTGTAATAGGAAAGGGAGAGCTGATGAATATGGTGGAAAATATCCACCCGCAGATTACGGATGACATGCTGGCCCGCCCAGGTCATGGCGTAGAACATCAAGCCGGTGGTGATGGCCACCAGCACGTACAGGCCCACGATGACCAGCACCAGCCTGCCCAGCGCCGCCAGATAATCGCTTTGCGTGGCGTCGGCGGGCAGCTCGCCATACCAACAATTGGTCTGGCTGGCGTTCTCGATGCCGAATTTTTGCATCATCTGGCTCATCTGGCTGCCTTCGGTGCGATCCATGATGGCGGGGGAGATGTAGCAATCAACGCTCTGGCCGATAAGCTCGGGCGCGGTGACCTGCGCCCAGGTGCCCAGTCCCAAAAAAAGCGCTGCCAGGAACAGGGCCAGCAGATAGGGTTTGAAGTATTTGAAAAGCCGCCCCAGGGTGGCGCCCACATTTTCCGCCTTCTGGGATTCGACTTGTAACATGCGTTCGGTGTGCATAGAGTGCTCCAATAATGATTTTCGTGCTATGAAATATAAATTTTCAGTCCATTGAATTACGCTTTACGCTTTACGTTTTACGTTTTACGCTTCCGTATCATCCACCAACTGGCTGGCGTAGATTTCGGCGTACTGCGGGCTGGTTTCCATCAACTGGCGATGGCGGCCCCGGGCCACGATGCGCCCCTTCTCCAGCACCAGAATCAAATCAGCGTTGAGCACGGTGCTGATGCGCTGGGCGATGACGAAGCTGGTGCGTCCTTCCATGAGTTTATCCAGCGCCTGCTGGATTTTGAGCTCGGTGGCTACGTCCACGCTGGCGGTGGCGTCATCCAGGATGAGGATGCGCGGGTCCATGAGCAACGCTCGGGCGATGGCAATGCGCTGTTTCTGGCCGCCGCTCAGGGTTGTGCCCCGCTCGCCAACGGGCGTGTCGTAGCCGTCGGGGAAGCTCATGATGAATTCGTGGGCGGCTGCGGCTTTGGCCACGGCGATGATCTCATCCATGCTGGCGTCGGGTTTGCCAAAGGCGATGTTTTCGCGAATCGTGCCGCTGAACAGGGTGGTCTCCTGCAAGACGATGCCGATCTGCCGCCGCAGGGACGCGATCTTCACATCCCTCACGTCGTAGTCATCCACCCGCACCGCGCCTTCGCTGACATCGTAGAAACGAGGAATGAGATTGATGATGGTAGTTTTGCCGCTGCCTGTTGCGCCCAGCAGGGCCACAGTCTGGCCCGGTTTGGCCTCGAAATCGACATGGCGCAACACCCAGTCGGAATCAGGGAAATAGCGGAAGCTGACGTCATCGAAGGTGACGCGGCCCTCGATGGGAGGCAAGTCGATGGCGCCGGGTTTGTCCGTCACGTCGTTGCGAGCGTCGGTGATATCGAAGATGCGCTTGGCGCTGGCCGAGGCCTGGCTCATCTGACT
>JALSPL010000187.1 GCA_026985975.1 Anaerolineae bacterium
AATGGACTGCGGGATTCGTGGAGATTGATGGAGATTTGTCGAGATTGTGAACCGCCTAAATCTCCAGTAGTGCATCTATGTTTTGGATCGACTGAAAAAAGATTGATCTCACGCAAAGCCACAAAGGCGCAAAGAAAAATACCAGGGTTTCGCCAAGAAAGACTGGCTGAACCCCCACCATTTCTGCTGTTTCAGCTACCGTTGATGGTGATTCCGACCTTTTTTCAGGAGAGCCATGTTTTGTTTACGATACAGCCTGCCAAACTTTAATCTTTAATCATCAATCCATTGATAAAAACGCGCCAGGGCGTGAAGTCGTCTTCGAAAATGACGATGTCCGCGTCCTTGCCCGGAGCCAGGCTGCCTTTGCGATGGTCCACGCCGATGACCCGGGCCGGGGTAAGGGACGCCATGCGCACGGCCTCGGGCAGGGGGACGCCCACATGCTCGATGAGGATAGCGACCATGCGGTTGATGAGGGTGGTGCTGCCGGCGAAGGCGGAGCGATCGAACATCATGCCCACGCCGTCATGCACCTCGTAGGTCATCTCGCCCATGCGGAAGTGCGCGCCCTCGGGCAGGCCCGCGCCGCTGGTGGCGTCGGAGATGACGCACAGCCGGTCGGGGCCGATGCACTTGTAGGCCAGCTTCATCAGGGTGGGGGGCAGGTGTTTGTTGTCAGCGATCATCTCCACGGTCAGATCGTCATAGGTGAGGGAGACCTCCAGCAGGCCCGGCTTGCGCCAGGGGCCCTCCCGCACGGTGCTCGATTGGGCGCTCCAGATGTGGATGACATGGCGCAGGCCCGCGGCGATGACGGGGATGATTTCCTCCTCTCTGGCGTTGCTGTGCCCGGCCGCGGGGACGATGCCCAGCGCGGTCAGGCGTCGGGCAAGATCGGCCGCGCCGGGCAATTCGGGCGCAAAGGTGAAGATGCGGATGATGTCGTGGTAGGCCAGCAGGGGGTCGGGCGGGGTTTGGGCGGGGATGAGTAGATTGGCCGGGTCCTGAGCGCCCGCCTGGGCCGGGCTGAAGTAGGGGCCTTCCACATGCGCGCCCAACACCTGTGCGCCCGCCCGCGGCCGCGACATCCACATTCGGGTGAAGGCCAGACTGGCCGCGAGATCATCCAGGGGAGCGGTGGCGGTGGTGGCGAGCAAGGCGGTGACGCCGTTGCGGGCGTTCTCCGCGGTGATGGCCGCGAAGGCCTCGGGCGTGGGGTCGTTGAAGGTGTGGCCCATCGCCCCGTGGGTATGGATGTCGATAAGCCCGGGCGTAATCAATCTGCCGCCGACGTCGATGCGTTTCACGCCCGCGGGCAGCTCGCTTTCGGGCGGGATGGCGGCGATGCGCGGGCCATCGATGCGCAGCGCGTGGCCGGTCAGCGTTCTATCAGGCAGAACGATGCGGCCATTGGTGAGGGCGAAGGATGACATGGCGGTTGGTTAGGGTCAGGGGAGCGTTGTGGCGATTCTTTCCAGCGTCTGGATGTTGAGGATCAGGGAGCGCGGCAGATGGAAGGGGTCTTTGACGGGCAGGGCCACGGTCTGGGTGAAGGGGCGACCCTGGCGGTCGAGCTTTTGCGTCCATTCGCCGTGGCCGGGCACAGGAAAGTGGGTGAATGCGTAGTTGTGCACCCGCTGATACCAATCCAGCGCCCAATCTTCTCCCGCAAGCTGGTAGGCCAGCAGCAGTGCGTAGAGCGCCTCGGTGTGAGGCCACCACAGCTTGCTATCGGCAAAGGGCCACCAGGGCTTGCCGCCGGTCGCGTCCCGGGCCAACAGGATGCCCCCGAAGCTCTCATCCCATCCCTGCTCGACATGCCAGCGGATGGCGTCCAGGGCCTGACGGATGCGGGCCTCATCGCCCCAATGCCGATAGATGTGGAGCATGAACCACATGGATTCGATGGCGTGGCCCGGCACGATGGCTCGTCCCTGGGGCGTGTCCATGAGCTGATTGTCCAGGGTGACGTACTCGTAGAGCAGGCGTCGGTCGGGCCGCAAGAATGCGGTCATCACCTCCTCGGCCAGGTCATGCGCGGCGGCGAGGATAGCGTCATCCGCCAGCAGCAGGCCCAGTTCGTGGAAGGCCAGGGCGAAGATCATGGCCACGGCATGGGCTTTGGCTCCGGGCGGGATGGGATAGGGGGCGGTGGCGTAGGAGCCGGGGCGGGCCAGGCGCTGTTGCACATTCTCATAGGCGGCCCGGGCCAGATCGATGGCCTGTTGGTCGCCCGTGGCCCGGGCGAATTCCGTCAGCCCGTAGATGGCGAAGCCATCCGCATAGATGCTGGTGGCTCCTTCCAGCACTCGCCCGCGCCGATCCACTGCGAAAACCCAGCGTCCAGCTTCATCCCGGCCGTATCGGGCGGCGAAATCGAAGATGCCGCGGGCGATTGCCAGCCAATCGGGCCGGGGTTCGATGCGGTTGTAAAGCGCGGAGAAGGTCCAAATGGCCCGCAGTTGCGACCACATGTATTTGTCTGTGCTGATCCCCTGACCATCATCGGCGATGCAGGTGAGGATGCCGCCATATTCCCGGTCGATGGCGTGCGTCATCCAGAAGGGGATGGTGCGCTCCAGCAGTTCGGCCCGATAAATGGCCAGCAGGTCGGAGAAGCGGACAAAGATGTTCATGGCGGCGTCAGGCGGCAAGGGCCTGCTCCTCTGGCCGGGCCACGCCGGGCAGCGTCAATTCGCTCGCCCGATGGCAACTGACGAAGTGTCCGGGGGATATCTCCTCCAATTGAGGCGTCTCCCGGGCGCAGACCTCGGTGGCGTAGGGGCAGCGGGGATGGAAGTAGCAGCCGGAGGGAGGATTGGCCGGGCTGGGCACGTCGCCTTCCAGAGGCGTGATGGTTTTGCGCAGCCTGGGATTGGCAATGGGCACGGCCGACATGAGCGCGGAGGTGTAAGGATGCCGGGGACGGAAGAAAATCTCGCTGGTGGGGCCGCTCTCCGCGATTTTCCCCACATACATCACGTTGATGCGGTCGCAGAAGTGCTTGACCACGCTGAGATCGTGGGCTACGAACAGGTAGGTGAGCCCCAGCTTTTCCTGCAAATCCCGCATCAGGTTCAGCACCTGGGCCTGAACCGACACGTCCAGGGCGGAGACGGGCTCGTCGGCCACCACCAGGCGGGGATTCAGGGCCAACGCCCGGGCGATGACGATGCGCTGGCGCTGGCCGCCGCTGAACGCGTGGGGAAAACGCTGCATGTACTCGGCTCGCAATCCCACCAGTTCCAAAAGCTGCGCCACCTTTTCCATGCGCTGCTTGCGGCTCTTCATGCCGTCGATAACCAGCAGGGGCTCGCCCACGATGTCCAGGATGTTCATGCGCGGGTTGAGGGAGGCGAAAGGGTCCTGGAAGATCATCTGCATGTCGCGGCGCAGCGGGCGGATGTCCTTCTCGGGCAGCGCGGCCAGATCCACCACATCGCCCTGGGCGGTGCGGAAAAGAATTTGCCCGGCGGTGGGGTCGATGGCCCGCAGGATGGTGCGGGCCGTGGTGGTCTTGCCGCAGCCGCTCTCGCCCACCAACCCCAGGGTCTCCCCCTCGCGAATGGCGAAGCTGACGTCGTCCACCGCCCGCACATGGCCCACCACGCGGCGGAAAAAACCCTCGCGGATGGGGAAGTATTTCTTGAGATGCTTGACTTCGAGCAGGTAGGAATCGTTGGAGTGCATAGCGCTTGGGCCAGATCAATCGTAGAGGAAGCAACTGACCGCCTGGCGGTCGTTGATCGGTTTGAGTTGGGGCGTGGATGTGTTGCACACGCCGGGCATGAAGGCTTTGCAGCGGGGATAGAAGGGACAGCCCGACGGGCGACTGAAGGGGTGAGGGATGGAGCCTTCGATGGTGGGCAGCCGCTCTCCGGCCGGGGCGTAGATGGAGGGGATGGATTCCAGCAGGGCTTTGGTGTAGGGGTGCTGGGGATGGAAGAAGATGTCCTCCACCGGGCCCGTTTCCATCACCCGGCCCAGATACATCACCACCACGAAGTCGGCGATCTGGGCGATGACCCCCAGGTCGTGGGTGATGAAGATGACGGCCATGTTGTGCTGTTCCTGCAAATCCAGCAGCAGGCGCAGCACCTGGGCCTGGGTGGTGACGTCGATGGCGGTGGTGGGCTCGTCGGCGATGAGCAGCCGGGGATTGCAAGCCAATGACATGGCGATCATGGCCCGCTGCCGCAGACCGCCGCTGAGTTCCCAGGAATAGGCCTTCATGCGCTGTTCAGGATTGGGCATGCCCACTTCGTGCAGTCGTTCGATGCTGATGCGCCGGGCCTCCTCCTTGCTCACATCCTGATGCAGCAACACCGCCTCCATGATCTGGTCGCCGATGGTGTGCACCGGGCTGAAAGAGGCCATGGGCTCCTGGGGGATGAGTGCGATCTCGGCCCCGCGGATGCTGCGAATTGCCTTGCCGTGGGGGTCCAGTTGCGCCAGATCGATGGTTTTCTCCCGCCCATCTTCATCCTGATGCCGAAAAAGGATCTCCCCCTCGACGACACGGCCGGGATTCTGGATGAGTCGCAGCACCGATTTGATGGTTACGCTCTTGCCGCAGCCGCTTTCGCCCACGATGCCTACGATCTGGCCCGGAAAGACGTCGAAATCCACGCCGTCCACAGCCTTGACCGTGCCTTCGTCCAGATAAAAATAGGTTTTCAGACCTCGAACAGAGAGTAATGGTTCCATACGTCGATGCGTCCTCAATGGCTGTAGGGGTCTGCGGCGTCTCGCAGGCCGTCGCCCAGGATGTTCAGCGCCAGCACGGTGATGATGACAGCCACGCCTGGCAGCAGCAGCCAGGGGGCCAGGGCCACCGATTGCAGGTTCTGGGCCTCTTGCAGCAGCACGCCCCAACTGATGGCGGGCGGGCGCAGGCCCAGGCCCAGGAAGCTGAGAAAAGTCTCGCTGATGATCATCACGGGCACGGCCAGGGTGGCGGCGGCGATGATGTGGCTGTAAAAAGTGGGCACCATGTGGCGGAAGATGATGCGCTTCTGGCTGGCGCCCGAAAGCTTCGCCGCCATGACGAAATCCTCCTCCCGCAGCACCAGAAAGCGCCCCCGCACCTCGCGGCCCAGGGTGGTCCAGCCAATGAGGGCCAGGATGAGGGTGATGGCAAAGTAGGTCTGCTCCACCGACCAGTCCCGGGGCATGGCCGCGGTCAGGGCCATCCAGATGGGGATGGCGGGCAATGATTGCAGGATCTCGATCATGCGCTGGATGATGAGATCGGGAATGCCGCCGAAGTAGCCGGAAATGCCTCCCAGCAGCACGCCCAGAAAGACGCTAATGAACACCGAGATCAGGCCGATGGTGACGGAAACCCGGGTGCCGTACATAAGCCGCGACCATTGATCCCGACCCAGGCGATCGGTGCCCAGCAGGTAGATGGGGTCTTCTTCGATGTCGCCTTCCTTCACGCCGACAAGATGGATATCGGTGGCGAAGAGGCCCAACACATCGTACTCGAAGCCGCGGGCGAAGAAGCGGACGGGGATTTTCTTTTCCTCGTCGATCCGCCATTCCATGCGCAGGGTTTCGGGGTTGCGTTTGCCCACGATGCCATAGACGAAAGGCCGAAAAGCGCCCTCATCGAAAAAGTGCACCCGCTGCACCGGCACGAAAGATTGCTGCGCCCGGCTCTTTTGTGGATCCATGGTGCTGAAGAAGCCCGGGAAAAGCACGATAAGCGCCAAAAAGATCACCACCAGGCCGCTGCCCAGGGCCAGGCGATGTTTTTTGAAGCGCCACCAGGTCAGCTTCCAGTTGGGAGCCACGTGAATGGCGGCTGTGTCCTCCAGCTCCTCTTCCCTGATCCTGGCCTGATTCCCGGCGGAAAGGGCTGTCAGATCCTCGAAACGCTCGTCCTGCGCATCAGGTTCGGAGCCGGGAATGGGATTGTCTCTCATTCTCAAGCCTCCATGCGAATACGGGGATCCAGCCAGGCCAGCAGCACATCGGAGATGAGGGTGCCGATGATGGCCAGGAAGCAGTAAATGAGCACAATCACGCCCGCCAGGAACATATCCTGGTTGGTGAGCGAACGCAGCAGCAGGGGCCCGATAGTGGGTAGATTGAGCACCGTGGCCACGATGACGCTGCCGGAGAAAAGCATGGGCAGATACCACCCGATGGTGCTGACCAGGGGGTTGATGGCCAGATGCACCGGGTATTTCAGCACCAGCCGCCATTCCGACATGCCCTTGGCCCGGGCCATCTCCACATAGGGCTTGTTCAATTCATCCAGCAGATTGGCCCGCATCACCCGGGCCAGGCGGGCGGTGCCGTCCAGGGCCAGAATCAGCGCGGGCAGCCACAGATGCTTGAGCAGATCCATGGCTCGGGCGAGGCTCCAGGGCGCGTCCACATATTCGGGCGAGAACAGGCCGGTGACGCTGACGCCGAAATAGGAGTAGGCCAGCCACATCAAGATCAGAGCAGTCATAAAGGTGGGGGTGGCCACGCCCATATAGTTGAACACCGTGAAAAAATAGTCGATGAAGGAGTATTTTTTCGTGGCGGAGATGATGCCAATGGGAATGGCCAGTGACCAGGAGATGATGAACGTCATCGCCCCCAGCAGCACGGTCAGCAGCAACCGCTCCTTGATGAGCTCCATGATGGGGCGTTTCCAGTCCAGAGAGACGCCGAAATTCCCCCGCAACATGCCGCCCACCCAGCGGAAATACTGGACGATCATGGGTTGATCCAGGCCGTATTGCTCCCGCAACGCCTCGACCTGGGCCTGATCCATGGAGGAGCCGGACGCAGCCAGTTCAGCGATGTAGCTGGTGACGAAGTCGCCGGGCGGGGCCTGGATGATGAAAAAGGCGAAGACAGAGAAGATGAAAAGCAATAGCGGCAATAATAGCAGCCGCTTGATAATGTATTGCGTCATGGATTATTTGCTCCGCAAATCGACGCCGAAGTGATAGGAGGGGAAGAAGGCGGGCCGCCCACGCATTCATCGTGCATGAGCAGCCCGCATGGTGTTTTGGAGAGAGAAATTATTGGCTGAAGTAGTAGGTTTCGGGCTGGGTGTTGCCGGGCGTGCGCAGAGGCCAGTCGTTGCCCGCTGTTTCGGGCACGTTCTGCAAGTTGTTGTTTACGACCACCACGCCCTGAATCATAGGCGTCAGGCCCACGGTGCCGATCTCCCAGATGTTGTCGGCCCAGACCTTGAACAGCTCCTGGGCGATCTTGATCTGATCTTCGCGGCCCGAGACCTTGCCCTTGTCGATGAGCTCGACCAGCTTCTTGATCTCGGCCGGGGGTTCCATGCCCTCGGCGCCGTTGGTCTCATACCATTTGCGGAACAGCGGCCCGAAGGTGAGGGCGGGATTGCTGCGGGGGTCCATCTTGGGCTGGCCGCTGAAGGGGAAGCCGGTGGTGTCCTCGTTCCAGATTTCGGTCATCAGCTCGTTGGTGTCGCGCATCTGGAAGGCCAGGGCCCGCTCGCGCACTTCGACGTGGGCCTTGACGCCCACTTTGCCCCACTGCTCCACCGCCAACTGCCCCACATCGGTCCAGTTGCCGAAGGCGGGCACCACGTTGATCTCGATGTCCAGGGGCTTGCCGCTGGGCAGCAGACGATAGCCGTCGGCGTCTCGCTCGGTGAGGCCGATGCCATCCAGCAGCTCATTGGCTTTGTCGGGATCATGCTCGGTGTACTTGTAGGCCCACTCGTCGCCGGGATAGTAGGGATGGTTGGGAGCGGGCACGCCCTGTCGGGCCTCGCCCAGGCCCAAAAAGGCCAGTTCCTTGATGGCTTCCCGGTCCAGCGCATAGGAGAGGGCGACGCGGAAGTCCTTGTTGCGCAGTAGTTCGCCGATCTCCGGGTCTTTCTGGTAAGTTTGGTTGAACATGAACACCGCGTCAGAGCCGCCGAAGGTGGGCCAGGTGACCACATGATAGCCGCCCTTGTCCTCGTTTTCCTTGAGTACGGGGTAGTTGCTCATGTTGATGTGCCGGGCCTGGAAGTCCAGCTCGCCCGAGACCGCCGCCAGGTTCAGCGCTTCTTTGTCGGCGAAGAAGGTGAGCCGCACTTCGTCGATGTAGGGAAGCTGATTGCCTTCGGGATCAACGCCTACGTAGTAGGGATTGCGCTTGAGGGTGAAGACAGGATCGGCTACGGTGGAGTTATCGGGAACCCAGGCCGCGGTGGTGGGCCGATCGGCGTTGGTCTGGGGCAGGGCCTTGACGGTGAACAGCTCCACCCAGGTGTCGAAGCCCGAATCCTTGACCATCTTCTCCAACTCGTCCTTATCTGCGTAGTTGGGATGGAATTGTTTGAGATAATGGGCGGGCGCATAAGCCAGATTGGCGATGGAGAGGTCGGCCCCGTCCTTGTTGGCCAGGTCCAGCAAAAAGGCGGTGTTGGGCTGCTTGAAGGTCCATTTGACGGTGTAATCGTCCAGCTTCTCGACGGTAGCCACGGAGCCGTCGCCGTTGACCATCCAGTTGGCGGGGTTCGGCATCAGGTCTTTGTTCAACAGGATGTCGTTGTACCAGAACATGATGTCGTCCGCGGTCAGCGGTTCGCCATCAGACCACTTGGCTCCCGGGCGCAGATACACCGTCCATTCGGTGAAATCATCGTTGGAGTCCCAGCCCTTGGCGATGTGCGGGATGACTTCGCTGCCATCGGGCGAGAAGCGCACCAGGGCGTCATAGACGACGCGCACATAGTTGTTGTGGTCCGACGGCCCCAGGAAGGCCCGGCGCAGGGTTCCGCCATATTGGCCGATGTCTTTGGCGACTTCCTCCACCAGCGGTTCTTCGGGCAGGCGTTCATCCACCGGCGGCAGTTCGCCAGCTTTGACCATCTCGGCCAGCATGGGGGCTTCCTTGTATTTGCTCTCGGCCGCGGGGGCTTCGGCTGCGGGCGCTTCAGTGGGCTTGGCCGCGGGCGCTTCAGTGGGCTTGGTCGCGGGCGCTTCAGTGGCTGCGGGCTTCTCGGCCGGAGCCTGGGTAGGGGCGGGCGCAGCATTGCACGCAGCCAGCGCCAGCGTCAAAACCATCAGCAAAACGCCAATGAGTAGCAGGGTGCGGTGGTTCGTGTAAAAACGCTTCATGGGGTTCCTCCTCGCTGAAAAAGACGGAATGAATGGGTAAGGGGGTTTTGGAGACGTAGGCGGTTGATCATTCGTGCCGATAATCACCTCCGATTTCGAAATTGGGTGAAAAGAGGAAGAGAGGAGCGTTGCATTTCTTCAATCGATCGCGGGGGCGCTTTCACGCAAGATGAGCTCCGGCGTCATGCTGATAACCGGGGCTGGCAGTTGTTCGCCATCGATCTGTTTCAGCAGCAGGGAGATGGCCTGTTCTCCCATCTCGCTGCGGGGGATGCGGCAGGTGCTGAGAGATGGGGTGACCAGCGAGGCCAGGTAGATGTCGTCGAAGCCGATGATGGCCACGTCGTCCGGCACGCGGCGGCCCAGGGCCTTGCATGCCTGGATCGCTCCCACCGCCACCAGGTCGTTGTAGCAGAAGAGCGCGTCCAGGCGAGGATGCTGCGCCAACAGTTGGGTGGCGGCGTCGGCTCCGCCGGGCACAGTGGGCGGACAATGCACCTGCCAGGATTCTTCGAATGAAAGTCTCGCCTGGGATAGGGCGTCTGCATAGCCAAGCTGGCGGCAAACGCCGCTGTAAGAGAAATCGGGCCCCAGCAACATGCCGATGCGGGCCCGCCCCAATTGAATCAAATGTTGCACCGCCTCTTTTGCGCCGCGCCGGTCGTTGTTCATCACCGCGGGAAAGGGATGATTTTCGATAATGCGATTGACCAACACCACAGCGGAAAAATGCTCCAGCGCCTTCAATAATTCTGGCCCCTGCTGGCGCAACCCGCCCAGGATAACCCCATCCACCTGTTTTTGCTCTAGCGAATAAAGCGCGTCCAGTTCGCGTTGAGGATTTTCATTGGTGTTGCACAAAAAGACGCTGTATCCCCGGTCGTGAGCGGTGTTCTCGATGCCTTTCGCCAGATCGGAGAAGAAGGGGTTGGAGATATCGGGCACGACCATGCCGATGGTGGCGGTGCGAGAGGTGGCCAATCCCCGGGCCAGCCCGCTGGGCCGATACCCCGTCCGTTCGATAATCGCCAGCACCTTTTCCCGGGTCTCCGGGCTCACTTCCGCCTTATTGTTGATGACGCGTGACACCGTTTGATGAGACACCCCCGCCAGTTTCGCAACATCGGAGATGGTGACGCGCCGGGCCATGCGGTGGCTCCTGTGAGCGGTGAAGGATGTGAGCGCTGCCGTGAGCGCTCACATGGCGTTATAAACGTAATATACAGTACCTACGCGCTTTTGTCAATAGTTTTGTGAGACGGTGATTACCCATATCTTACAAAAGCCGCGTCGGTCGTAGACTTTCGAGATCTGCGAGACCTCGAAAGTCTGCGGGAAGCAGACGCAAGACGTCTGATTTGGGGCTTCGCCCCATTTTGAACCGCACCCCCTCTCGCCTGTTCAATTGACGTGGCTGTGCGAAGAGAGTAAGATTGTGGCGTGGAGTGCAACTCGCTCGGCGCTGTTTCTGCAAGATACAGTCCCGGAAAATGGCCCGTGCGCTCCATTGGCCGTTTACGGTCGAACATCCTTACTTGCCCGTGAGGGCGCTTCGCTCCATTACACTGGGAGGTGTAACATGAGACAATACATCGTGCATGAGGTTATCCGGCGCACGCTGATAACCAATCCCGATCAACTGGTTGTTTCGGGCGACACGCGGCTGACGTATGCGCAGTTGTATGAGCGCGTGCTGCGCCTGGCGAACAGTTTGCAAAAATTGGGCGTTGGGTCAGGTACGGTGGTGGGCGTGCTGGATGTGAACACCCACCGCTATCTTGAGCTCCACTACGCCCTTTCGATGCTGGGCGCGACCTTGCACACCATCAACTTTCGCCTGTCGCCGGAACAGATGGTTTACAGTATGGTTCATGCCGGTGATGAATGGTTGTTTGTTTCGGATACGTTTATGGCCGCCGCCAAACCGCTCACGTCAAAATTTCCCAATTGGGTGATTATGAGCGATGATTCCGCCTATCCGCTGCCGGAGACGGCGCAGGCCCATCGGTATGAGGATTTGGTTGCGAGCGGGGACGCCATTGAACTTTCATCGGCCGACAGCGTTCAGGACACCGATATTTTCTCGATTTTTTACACCACAGGCACCACAGGCAAGCCCAAAGGGATTCGTTATCAGCACAAACAGATCCTGTTGGGCGCGTTGCAGCTCTTCCATCATCTGGCAATGCACCAGACCGGCGCTCGCATCGATAGCCGCGATGTGTTCATGCCGTTGGTGCCGTTTTTCCACATTCATGGCTGGGGAATGGCCTTTTTCCCTGCATACATCGGCTCGAAATTGGTGCTGGCGGGCGCAGCGCCCCCGGCGCAGCAGGTGGCGCTCATCCAGCGAGAGGGCGTGACCGCACTGAATATGGTTCCCACGCAATTGCACATGCTGCTCGAACAGCCCGATTTCGGCAACGTGAAAATCCTGACGGGCGGCAGTCCCCTCGCCTCGGGCCTGGCCAAAGCCGCCAACAGCCGCGGCGTCAAATTCAGTCTGATTTACGGCGGGTCCGATCAGCTCGGAACAGCGATTTCGGTGGTGCCGGAAGATGTCGATCCGAACAGCCCGGAAGCGCTGGCGTGGCTGCGGGTGGGGATGCGCCCGTTGCCGATGGTGGAGGTGGAAGTGCGCGACAAGGAGGGCAATCTGGTTCCGCATGACGGGCAGACTGTAGGGGAGGTGTGGGTGCGCAGCCCCTGGTTGCCGGAAGGTTATTACAAAGAGCCTGAACTCACCGCCCGGGCGTACATCGATGGTTGGTTCCGCTCCGGCGATCTGGGCGTTTTCTTCCCCAATGGTGGATTGTATGTCGCCGATCGCGAGCGCGACGCGGTGAAAAGCGGCGGTGAGTGGATTCCCACCGGCATGTTGGAGGCGATCCTTTCGGAGCATCCCGCCGTGGGGATTGTGGCAGTTATCGCCCGTCCGGATGAGCGCTGGGGAGAACGCCCGCTGGCGGTGGTCAAATCCAGCGCCGAAGTGACTGCAGAGGAATTGCGGGCGTTTCTGCGACCCAAAGTCGCGGACGGCGTGATTGCCAGCTATTGGATTCCCGACGCATTCGTCTTTGTGGATGAAATGCCCCTGACCAGCGCTGGCAAAATCAACAAAGTCGCTCTACGCGAGCAATTTGCCCAATGATTTAGGAGGTAAAAATGTCAATTCAGGCCATGCTGACAGATAACGAACTGCAACTACGCGCCCAGGTGCAGGATTTTGTCGCCTCGGTTCCGCGCCAATTGCTGCTTGATATGGATGCGGACAAAGTGAGCTATCCGCAGGAGTTTTTGCAGGAGGCGGGACGGCGCGGTTTGTTGGGGTTGCGTTTTGCCCCGAGATATGGCGGGGCCGGACTGCCGTGGACATCGGAAATGGTGGCGCTGGAGGAGGTGGGCGTGCTGGGCACTTCGTTGGGGTGTCTCTATTCGCTGGTGTCCATCGTGGGCGAAGCGATTGACAAGTTCGGCACCGAAGCGCAGAAGAAAAAATACCTCGTCCCCATGATCGCCGGTGAGTTGGGCGTGGCGGAAGGCTTGACCGAACCGCGCGGCGGCTCCGACTTTTTTGCGGCGACCACCCGCGCCCGGCGCGAGGGCGATGTGTTCTATCTCAGCGGTCAAAAGCGGTTTGTGGTGGGCGCCGAAGGGGCGGATCTGTTTCTGATCTACGGCAAGGTCGAGGGGGAGGATGACCCCAAAAAGGCGATGACCGCTTTTTTGGTGGAGCGGGGGCCCGGGGTGGAGGTGGCGCACGTGTATGGTTTGATGGGCACGCGCGGCGGGGGCACCGGAAGGATCGTGCTGAAAAATGCGCCCGTTCCGGTGGAGAATGTGCTGGGCGGCGCGGCGGGCGTTGGCAATGGCACCGCCGTCTTCAATCAGATGATGATTCCGGAGCGGATGACATCGGCGGGGGCGGCTGTGGGCATGGGCCGCGCCGCCATCGAGATCGCAGCGCGATATGCAGACCGACGGCGGGCGTTCGGACGCAAGATCCGACGATTCGAGGGGGTTAGCTTCAAGATTGCGGAGAGCCTGACGCTGCTGGATGCCGCTCGAGCGCTCAATTACGCTACCGCACGCAGCATCGAGGCGGGCGGCGATGCCGGGAAAATTCGGCGGCTGGTGTCGGAATCCAAGAAATTCAGTACCGAAGCCGCCTGGGAGGTGGTCAATCACGCCATGCAGATCTTGGGCGGCATTGGCTACACCAACATCTTTCCGGTGGAAAAACTCTTGCGCGATGTCCGGCTCATCACCATCTGGACAGGCACGAATGAGATCATGAATCTGGTAATTCAGCATGAGTTTTACCGGGAATTCGCCAAAAAGCCGCCCCGCGGACGCAATGTGGAAGCAGATGCCGCCGGGGCGGAATTCGAGGAGGAGAAAGAGTACAACGAGTGAGACAAATACAGTTTTGTTGCTTCGTAAAACGAGAATCTGCTGGATAAAGGCGGTTTTCGCCGCAGCAATGACGAAAATCGACGAATGTAGACGAAGATGGACGATAGTCATTCCTGTTCCGTAAATAGAACGCAGATGACGCAGAAAAGTCTGATCTGCGCAGATCAAAAAGATAAAATCAGAATAATCTGCGCTAATCTGCGAGTATCAGCGGTATCTGCGTTCCAGATTTTCATTCTTATTGGCGTGCAAACGCTCATGGCGCCTGCTAAGTAGGCGTCTATAAATTACTTCCCTTTCTACGTCATTTCGACGAGCGGAGCGAGGAGAAATCTCCCCGGTTGCAGGCGTCTACCCTTCCACAAGGGGATGTCTCGCTTCGCTTCGACAAATCGTTACCGACACTGATTGTT
>JALSPL010000188.1 GCA_026985975.1 Anaerolineae bacterium
ACCGGGCGGGCATGTTTTCTGAAAGAGCGATGGCGCTTGTGAAATTATACGTCACTGTGATGAAAATCATTTACACGGAGACGACATCTATGCTATATTGCCACAGATGCAGAGGGCTTTCGATACTTGCACCCGTCAAATCATTGTGGCGGGATCATCAAAGAAAATCTGCCAGCTTTCATCAAACCAAACAATATCCCAATCAAATTCCAAGGAGTGTCCACATGACAGCTCAAATTATTGACGGAAAGGCGATTGCCGCCACCATTCGCGGCGAGATCGCCGAAGAAGTCGCCAAACTGAAGGAAGAACATGGCGTCGTGCCGGGCCTGGCCGCGGTGCTGGTGGGCGAGCGCAAAGACTCGCAAACCTATGTACGCATGAAGAAGAAGGCCTGCGCCGAAGTGGGCATCAAATCCATCGGCGTGGACTTGCCCGAGGACGTCAGTCAGGAGGAGCTCATCGCCAAGGTTGAGGAATTGAACGCCGATCCCGAGGTGGATGGCATTCTGGTGCAGTTGCCCCTGCCCGATCACATCGACGAAGAAGCCGTGCTGGCCAAAATCGATATCGCCAAGGATGTGGATGGCTTCCATCCCCTGAACATCGGGCGGCTGTCGATGAAAGGCCGCAAGCCCCTTTATGTGCCCTGCACCCCCCGCGGCGTCATCGAGCTGCTGGACCGCACGGGCATCGAGATCGAGGGCAAGAATGCGGTGATTTTAGGCCGCAGCAATATCGTGGGGCTGCCTGTCTCCATGCTGCTGCTGCATCGCAACGCCACCATCACCATCTGCCATTCTCGCACCAAAAATCTGCCCGAGGTCACCCGCCGCGCCGACATCCTGGTGGCGGCCATTGGCCGGGCCGAGATGGTGCGCGGGGACTGGATCAAGCCGGGTGCAGCCGTCATCGACGTGGGCGTGAACGCGGTGGATGACGCTACGCGTAAGCGCGGCTATCGCCTGGTGGGCGATGTCAATTTCGAGGAGGCCAAAGAGGTGGCGGGCTACATCACGCCTGTGCCTGGCGGCGTGGGCCCCATGACCATCGCCATGCTGCTGAAGAACACCCTGGACGGCCGCAAGCGCCGCCTGGGTCTCATCGAGTAGAAGTTTCCGACTCAATTGGATCTCAGTGGGTCAGTTCAAACTCCCTGACGAAGATTGACGAATGTTGACGAAAATAGACGATTTTCTTCGTCAATCTTCGTCCTTTCGTCACCTTTCGTCGGCATTTTGGGCCGACAGAGGCTTCTGACAAGCTGCATCCCCTGAAATCCGAAAGAGCCAAGTTTCCCAGACGCTATCTTTGAATCTCAGCCCCGAAGGCCCGCCGCTTTCGGGGCTTTTTCGCGTCAAATAGCCATGTCTCGGCGGTTGTAGGCAACATACGCGCCTGCCAGGCTGAGCAGAATGACGCCCGCACTCAGCGCCCAATACACCCCATCCACCCCGCCCTGATGCAGCAGCGTGGCCGCATCGAAGTACTTGAAGGGCGTCAGATATTTGAGAAAATCCACCCGCTCGTCCAGGCCCGAGATCATCGAAAGATAGAATGCCGTGAGGATGATCGCAATCACCACCGCCCCCGCGCGTTTGGGGCGCTTCAGGGCGCAGGCGGCCAGCAAGCCTACGGCCAGGAAGATGATCTCGATGGCGGCCATGCCCAGCATCAGTCGGGCCAGAAAGGCGGTTACCTCGCCATCGGGCTGATAAGGCTGCATGGCCAGCAGGGTGGCGGCCCAGGTCACCAGCACGAAGATCAGGCTGAGGGTGAGCGCGGCCAGGCTCTTGGCCATGAGAAAGCGGGTGCGGGAGACGGGCAGGGTCAGCGCGAATTCGATGGTCTTGTTCCGCTCCTCGCCAGCAATGACGCCGCTGCCCCACAGCCCCGCGGCGATGGCGCCCATCAGCGCATAGTAGAAGAAGAGGACACCCAGAAAGCCGTTGAGCGTGGTGAGATTGAACGCGTTCATTTCCAGTGCGTTCATGATCTGTTTGGGCATGGCGTCCATCACGGCCAGCATCTCCGGATCGTCCGCGAAGGCGGAGAATTTGATCATGGCGATCCACGCCAGCAGGGCGACGATCACGCTCCAGATGATCAGGGATTTGAGGTTGGCTCGCAATTCGCGGCGGTAGATGTTCATGGTGGTTCAAGGTTCAAAGTTCGAGGTTCAAAGTTTGAGTTTTTTGTAACTACTCACGTTGATGGTCCATTTCCGCGAAACCTTTTGCCACGAAGGCTCGAAGGGTGGAAGACACGAAGTTTTCTTATTTTTTCTTCGATTCTTCGTTGTTCTTCGTGTCTTCGTGGCTAAAATCGGCCTACGTAAGCAGTTATGTTTTTTTGACTTCTATCCGCGAAAATCCGATCGATCTGTGTCATCAGCGGCGAATTGCCAGGGGGCTTTATGCCACAGCGGGGATGTCGCGGCGGCGGTAGCGCCAGAAGCTGCCCGCCAGGGCCAGAATGATGACCGTGATGCTGATCATCGCCAGGGGCAGGTCATAAGCGCCCGTCTCGATGATGCGGTTGGGCTCGAAGTGCGTGAAAGGGCTGATCCAGCCCAGCTTCACATCTCCCAGGATGCTGCTGAGCGCGCCCAGCGCGTACAGGCCCAGGGCCAGGCCCATGGCAAAGGACAACACGCTGCGCACTCGCACTACCAGAGAAATAAACAGTCCCACGCTCAGGAAAAAGAGCTGGAAGATGACGATGCTGCCCAGCAGCAGCAATACCGCACGGAGGTCGTAGCCCCGGCCCATTTGAAACAGGTTCAGGGCCGCCAGCGAACCCGCCCACACGGCCGCATTGGTGATGGTGAGGGCGAAGAACGCGGCCAGCAGCTTGTCGGTAAGAACCTGACTGCGGGCCACGGGCCGGGCGAGCAGGAAATCCGCGATGAATTCCGTCTCATCGGTGGAGATGAGGCCGAACCCGGCCAGGGAAGCCTGCACCGCCAGCAACACCTGCACGAACAGAAACACGAAGCCGTAAAAGCCCATGATGCTGCCCCAATCCATGTGCTGCATGCCAAAAGCCTGCAGAAACTGGGGCGGAAAGTTGGCCATGGCCTTGTTCATGATCGCGGCTTCATCGGCCAGGGGCGGGTAGAAGGCCAGATAGACGAAGATGACCGCGATGGCCGCCGCGGACCAGATCAGCGCGGATTTCAGGCGGAAGCGGAATTCCTGGTGGAGGATGGGGGTGTTCATGGGGAAAAGTCCAAGGTCCAAAGTCCAAGGTTCAAGGTTCAAGGTTCAAGGTCCAAAGTCCAAGGTTCAGAAGGTTCAGAAGGTTGGGGTGTGCGGATGGCGCTGAAGCAATGGATGGGCGCAGAAAAACTGATGGTTCAACCGGATCTCATGGGGTCTGGTCGGATACTTGGACGAAGAGTGACGACTATCGACGAAAGTAGACAATTTGATTCGTCAATCTTCGTCCTTTCGTCAATTTTCGTCGGCATCCTGAGGCCGTAGAGGCTTCAGACAAGCTGCACCCCCTGAAATCCTAAAGAGCCAAACTGGTGTGCAGATGGCGGGGTGCAGGCAATGGCGCGGAGGCTGTGAACGGCCTGCCTACTCGTAATAGTGCATGAATATCTCTTCCAGGGTCGGCT
>JALSPL010000189.1 GCA_026985975.1 Anaerolineae bacterium
CCGGGCAGCGAACGCCGGCCATCCACCCGATAGCACCACAGGCTCGAGGGCAGCCGGGAGATGTCATCGGGCGTGACCGCGCGCAAGGCGCTGGAGGTGCCCACAGTCAGCGCCACTCGCGCCGGCGTGGTGCAGCCGCTGCCGATGTTGGCTCCGGCCCCGTCGCCGATGGCGGGAAACCAGGGGACATGGGCCAATGCGGGCCAGCGGCGAGCGAAAGCGGGCTTCAGCCCCCGGCGCGGGCGGGAGACGTCGGTCAGGGGCGAAAGATGCTGCTGCTGAATGGGCAGCCCGGCCAGCAGCTCGGCGTCCCACACCAGCCGCCGCCGGTCCAGCAGGCCCGACCACGACGCCACCGAGTAGCTGACCGCTGTCTCGCCAAAGAGCGTCAACTCCAAATATTCGCCCAGGGTGAGCCAGCGGGCCACCTGCGCAAAGCGTTGGGGCCAGGTGCGGTGCAGCCAACGCAGCCGCGCGGGCCAGTAGCTGGGATGAAAGCGGCAGCCGGTGCGGTTGTGCAGCGTCGCCTCGTCGAAATCGGCCCGCAGGCCCGCAACTTCATCCGCGGCCCGGGTGTCCGCGTAAGTCGTCAGCGGGAACACCACCCGGCCATCCTCATCCACCCCCAGCAGATTGCTGACAAAGGTGTCGATGGCCACGCCGCGGATGTGTCGGGCGCGGTCGCCCGCCTGGGCCAGGGCCGCATCGATGGCGCGAAAGATCGCGTCCAGCAGCGCGTCCGGGTCAGCTTCGGACGCGCCTGCGGGCGAGGTGCGCAGATGCAGCGGCTCCCGGGCCTCCACGCCCGGCACGCGTCCTCCCTGCGCATCGAACAGCAAGACGCGCAGGGAGGAGGAGCCGATGTCGAGGGTGAGGATGTAAGGGGTGGGGGTGATGGATGGGGATTTCACGGATGAACCAGTTTAGAGGAGCGGCAGCGTGCAGTGTTCTGTCAATATCAGTATACTGCACACCACCCCCGGACAACTACTGCCCGATCTTCGGCAGCGCGTACACCGGCTTCCAGCCTTCACTCATGGGCTTCTTGATGAAAGGAGCCATCTCCTCTTCGGTGCGCAGGGTCACCTCTTCCACCGGCGGCAACACGCCCGGCGGGAAGGCTTCGCGGATGTCCTCGATGAGGAGGGTGAGGTATTTCAGGATCATGGCCAGGGGACGCTTGGCCTTCCAGGCTTCGGCGTCGGCCGCGTTGCCCACGACGCCCTCGGGCGTGGCCGCAATCTCGATGGCGAAATGACCTTCTCCCTCGGACCACTTGCTGGGGCGATGATAGGGGTCCACCGAGGTGTCGAAGTGGCCGTCGGGCAGATAGCCCTTGCCCTTGGTGTTCACGGCCAGGTCCATCTCCACCATCTCGGGGAAGAGATAGAGGGCCAGGGAGGTCTCGGCCTCTTCGGCGTGAACGAAGTTGGTGCCATAATCGCCGCCGCGATCAGTGGTGTAGAATGCCTCGCGCACGGCCCGGTGCCAGTCCATCACCCGGAAGATGCCGGGGAGCTGATAGCGTTTCTGGAACTGCTGGATGATGGATTCCAGCATCCACAGATGGCCGTGATTGTTGATCATAATCTGCTTGCGATAGCCCATGTTCCACAGGCCCAGCATCACGTCAATCATGTAATTGCGGGCCACATCCTCGCGGACGGGGATGGTGCCGGGCATGCCGTAGTGATGGTAGGGATGGGAACCGAAATTCAGCGGCGGCAGCGACAGGCCCACGGGGATGTCCTTTTTGAGGAAATAACGGCGCACGCCCTCGATGATCTGGCTGACGAACAGGGTGTCGGTGGCGCTGGGCAGATGCTCGCCATGATATTCGGTGCAGCCGATGGGAATGAGGATGATGTCGTTCTTGTCGATCTCCTCGTTCAGTTGCCGTCCGGTCATCATCTGCATGTAAACGCCCGGTTTGCTCCACTCCACCGGGGGCACATTGCCCTCGTCCATGCCATATTCGGCCAGAATGGCGTTGAGCTCGGCGTCACTGGCCTCGAAAATGGCCTTTTTCATGCGGCCAATGTGATTATCTTCGAAAAAGACGGTGGGGTTGCTGGACGGAAGCCAGCCTTTGGGTAGTTGGGTGGTAGACATGATTGTCTCTCCATTTGAGAAAATTGCGTCTTTGGAAACGTTATACAACTCAAGTGCGAAATGCGTAATGCGTAATGCGTAATTCGTAATGCGTAACTAAATCGGTCGATAACCCGATACGCATCACGCATGACGTTTTACATTCTTTGGCTCGCGTCGAGACTCACCCATCCAGTTTTACCTTGACGGGGCGGTTTTTGCGATACGACTCCCACGCGGCGTAGCCCATGATCACAGGAATGCGGCCATCCTCGCCCGTGACCAGCGGCGTTGTATCCTCGCGGATGGCCTGCAAAAAGGCCCGTACTTCCGCCAGATAGGACTCGGTGTAGCGCTCCACGAAGAAATAGACCGGCTTGGCGCTGTGCTCGCCGTGGATGTTGGTCAGCACCGCGGTGTCGGGCTTGACATTGCCCACGATGACCACGCCCTCCGAGCCAAACACCTCGACGCGCTGGTCGTAGCCGTAGACGGCCTGGCGGGAGTTGTCGACGGCTCCCAACACGCCGTTGCGGTATTTCAGGGTGATGAGGGCGGTGTCGATGTCTCCCGCCTCGCCGATGGCCGGGTCCACCATAACCCCGCCCGCGGCGTAAATCTCTTCCACCTCGTCGCCGATGAGGAAGCGGGCCATATCGAAATCATGGATGGTCATATCCAGAAAGATGCCGCCCGAGACCTTGATGTACTCGATGGGGGGCGGTGCGGGATCGCGGCTGGTAATGCGCAGCAACTGGGGCTCGCCAATGGCGCCCGAGGCCACCAGCTCCTGCGCCCGTTTGAAATTGGGGTCGAAGCGGCGGTTGAAGCCCACTTGCAGCTTCACGCCCGCCTTCTCCACCGCAGCCAGGGCGCGATCGATGCGTTCCAGGTCCAGATGGATGGGCTTTTCGCAGAAGATGTGCTTGCCCGCCTCAGCGGCCTGCTCGATGAAATCCGCATGGGTGTCGGTGCTGGAGCAGATGATCACCGCCTCGATGTCAGGATCATCGAAGATGGGGCGGGGGTCGGCGTAAGCTTTGGGGATGCCGAAATCCGCCGCGGCCTTTTGCGCGGCCTCTTCGAAGATGTCGGCCACAGCCAGCAGCCGGGCGCCGGGGATGCGATGGGCGATGTCGCCAGCGTGCTGGCGTCCAATGCGCCCTGCGCCGATGAGTCCCAGGTTGATTGGTCTTGTCATGCGATTTGTCCTTGCCGTATGACAGGCAGAACGAAATGAAACGATTGGATGGCGGACGGGCGTGAGGCGTGAAACGCTGCTAGTCACGCTTCACGCCTCACGTTTTACATCTTTACCACTGCGGTCGCACGATGATCTTGCCATCCTTGCGTTCGGTGGCTTTGGCGATGGCCGCCACCGTGTCGTCCAGCTTGTAGCGGGCGGTGATGATGGGGCTCAGGTCCAGACGGCCCGAGGCCACCATGCGGATGACGTTGGGGAAGGTCTCATGGCCCGAATGGCCCTGGGCGCCGAAGACCTGGCTACGCCGCACTTGCAGCACCTCCA
>JALSPL010000190.1 GCA_026985975.1 Anaerolineae bacterium
CTCGATGATGGATGAAACGCTGGGGCGGGCCGTGTGGGGCGACGCCAAAACCTGGGGCGTCACCGCCGAACTCACCATCCGCTACCGCAATCCCGTGCCCCTGGGCGAGATGCTGACCGTGGTGGGCAGGTTGACCCGGGACACGCGCCGCCTGTTCGAGGCCGAAGGCGAACTCATCACCGCAGATGGCGTGGTGGCGGTGGTGGCCCGCGGCAAATACATCAAAATCCCGCTGGAGCAGATTTTGGCCGAGTCCGCAGAAGCGGGCCTGGAGCCCGGTCTCCTGGAACTTTTCGTCGTTCCTGACCCGGAGGAATAAAATGAAACATTGTCCCAATCCCGATTGTCCTTATTTGCACGAGTTTGGCGTGGCCGCCGAGTATGAGGACCGGGTTCAGACCTGTCTGGATTGCGGAACGCCGCTGGTCGATGGCCCGGCTCCCAGGCCCGAGAAGGACGAGCCGCAGCTCCTACCCGATCTGGCGCTCATCCGCACAACCATGCACACCACTGAGGCCGATCTGATCAAGGCCCGGCTGGAGGCCGCGGGCATTCCCGTTTTTCTCAAAAACTACGAGACCATCAACGCCAATTGGTTTTACGCCAACGCACTGGGGTGGATTCAGGTCATGGTGCGGAAGCAGGATGCGGCCCGGGCCAGACAGATCCTGGATGAAGCCGCTGAGGAAAGCATCATCGATAAGCTGCCCGAGGGAGAGGAAACCGAGTTCATCGAGGAGGATGTCGTCATCTGCCCGCAATGCGGCTCCACCAACGTCCACTACGAAAAATACAATTATCGCCTCTCCTTCCTTTCCATGATGCTGCTGAGTATGCCCATTCCCTTCAAAAAGGGCGAGTGGGTGTGCGATGATTGCGGGTATAGATGGAAGGAAACGGAAGAGGATGAGGAGTCTGAATGAATATCACCCGCATCAACCATGTCGCCATCGTCGTCAACGATCTGGATGAAGCGATCCGCACCTATCACGACAAGCTGGGACTGACGGTGAGCCAGCGCCTGCACATGCCCGAGCAGGAAGTGGAAATCGCTTTCCTGCCTGCGGGCGAAAGCGCCATCGAGCTGATTTCGCCCGTGACCGAAAGCTCGGGCGTGGCCAAATATCTGGCGAAACGCGGCGAGGGCCTGCATCACATCTGTCTGGAAACGCCCGATGTGAAACGAAGTCTGGCGGAACTGGCCGCCCGGGATGTGCAACTGATCAACCAGGAGCCCATTCGAGCGGCTGAAGGCATGGGCTTTTTCGTCCATCCCAAAGCCGCGCACGGCGTTCTCATCGAATTTCTGGAACCTTACGCGGAGGGAGAAAATGTCGGTGGTTGAGGGGTTGATGACTTTTGTTGTGTTGTTTTTCTGGCTCATCCTGCTGGCTGCGCCGGTGGCGTTGATCGCACTGGCCGCGTTACTGCTCATCGGCTTGTTACGACGCCGCCGGGACCGCGCCATTCGCCTGTTGGACGGCTTTCCCGTCACCCTGGAATTGGAGGACGGCTCCCGGCGTTCGGGCGTGTTGCGCATCAACGCCGATGGCCTCACTCTGGAATATGCGCTGCCCGCCACCGGCCACAATCCCCCCACGCCCATCACTTATTTGCACTATCAGGCGGAATGGCGGACGTTGAACGCCATTTATCGCTTCGAGGATGAATTGAGCAAGGAGGAACAGGAACAGCGCTCGGCGCAGCTTGATGCGGCATCCCCCGCCTGGGGCGATAAACGGCGCTGGCGTCCGGGGCAATGGATTGATCGGCTTGCCGAACAGTGCATCGCCCTGGCGGTGCGCCTGCGCGGGCGCCCTTTCCCGAAACCCGGCTTCCAGAGCCTGCCTCACAATCAGCGTCGGGTGCTGACAGGTTACGCCGGCGATAATGTCAACGCCATGCTGGAGGCTAATCTGGGCAAACAGGTGGTGGCGCGGCATTACGCCAATGGTTTTCTGCACCGGCATCAGGGATTGCTTATCGCCTATTCCCGATATTTTCTCTTTCTGGCCCGAACGCCCGTTACTCAGCGCACAGAGGTGCATTTGCAGCCCGAAAAGGGCGCTGGACAGGAATTCAGCCTGCGCTGGGGCTGGCAAAACGGCCAGCTCGAAATCCGCAACCTGAGCCGCTATCCGCTGTTGCTGGATCATATTCAGCTTGATGACAAAGTGCGTGATCTGAGCATGATGATCGCTGAGGAATCAGTATTTACGCTTCATGTCGATCCCCCGGCTCGGGACGACGCTGTTCTTACTGCTCGCATTATCCGCGAAGCGGATGTGCTGCTGCCCCGCCATCGAGCTATCGTACGCTACGCTGCCGACATGCCCGGGCATTTGGCTGCGTTGGATGTCAGCGTGGCGCTGACGCCGCCCGATGAGAACGACGCCGAGGAGCTGCGTCTGCGTCGGGAGATGAAACAGCATCCGACAAACCCCGCCATTGCCGCGGCCCTGGCCCGACATCTCTATCAGAAAGGCAATCTGGGTGAAGCGGAACATTACTACAAGAAGGCGCTGGCCGAGGCCCGACGTCTGCCCGACAGCGGTCGGCGGGTGCAATTGGAGTTGACGCGACTGCGCATGGACCGGGAGGATGAAGGAGCGTTGTCGTCATGACATTGATTTTGGGCGTCGAAACCTCTTGCGATGAGACCGCGGCGGCGGTGCTGCGGGATGGCCGTACGCTGCTCAGCAATGTGGTGGCCTCGCAGATCGAATTGCATCGGCAGTATGGCGGCGTTTTCCCCGAGATGGCGTCGCGTCAGCATGTGTTGGCCGTCATTCCCGTCATCCGGCAGGCGTTGGCCGACGCCGCGGTGGGCTGGGACGATCTGGACGCGGTGGCGGTGACCCGCGGGCCCGGTCTGGCCGGCTCTCTGTTGGTGGGGATGAACGCGGCCAAGGGCGCGGCCTGGGCGCGCTATCTGCCCCTGGTGGGCGTCAATCACCTGGAAGGACATATCTACTCCAACTGGATCGAGGTCGAGGGCAACCATCCCGACAAGACATTTCCGGTGCTGGTTCTCATCGTCAGCGGCGGCCACACCGAATTGATTCTGATGAGCGGGCATGGCCGCTATCAGCGCCTGGGCGGGACCATCGACGATGCTGCGGGCGAAGCGTTCGACAAGGTGGCGCGGGTGCTGGGACTGGGCTATCCCGGCGGCCCGGCCATCCAAAATGCAGCGCAGGAGGGCGATGATGGGGCCTGGCGATTTCCGCGGGCCCGCACCAAAAACCCATACGATTTCAGCTTCAGCGGTCTGAAGACGGCGGTGCTGCGCGCGGTGCAGCGATTGGAGGGACAGGATCTTGCCGCCAGTCGCAAGCTGACGCCGGGCGCGCATCTGCCCCCGTCCACCGTGGCCGACCTGGCCGCGTCCTTCCAGCGAGCGTTGGTGGATGCGTTGGTGGAGAAGACCGTGCTGGCGGCGCAGCAAACCGGCGTCAGCGAGATATGCGTCTGCGGCGGCGTCTCGGCCAATGCGGCTCTGCGAGAGAGTATGCGTCGGCGTTCTCCCGTTCCCGTCTCCGTCCCGCCCATCTATCTATGCACCGATAACGCCGCCATGATCGCCGCCGCCGGCTATTATCGTTTCGCG
>JALSPL010000191.1 GCA_026985975.1 Anaerolineae bacterium
GATGGTGCGCCGTCCCTGGTCATCGATATCGGCCAGCAGTTCCCCGCGGCGGTCATAGATGCGCGTTGTCTGGAATGGCCGCTCGCCGCTGAGCCAGGTGATCATGGCCGCGACGCGGGCCGCATCCGGGCCTTCCGCCGGGTTGGGAGCGGCCGCCGCAGGCGATAGCGGCAAACTGGTCAGCAAAAATGCGAAGGCCAAAAAGACGCGCAAAAATGCGCGAATGCCAGGGTGACTGTGTGGAAAATGCGCCATCGTTGTAGAAAAAGGAGATGCAAGGGGGGGGTAGCGCCTGGCGTATCACAACTGTGTCCAGGCTCCCAAAAAAATCCTCGTCAATCAGGTAGACGGAAATCGCTCCCAAAGGATACGCTAATATCCCGTTGCCAGCATCGACTCCCCTGAAAAAATAAGGGGCAACTGGATTTCATGGGGTTTATCCCGCCTCCCGGAGGCGCTATCTCGCTCCCCGAGATCCAGAAGACCCAAAATAACCGCCCAGGTTGGCTTCGCTGACCGCAACCTGTCAGGTTCAAGCGCAAAAAGGCTCATTACCTGCATACGTTAGCAGCAATAAAAAGATCGAAAGAAAGCCTCCGCCCAAGGCTGGAAGCCATGGGCTACCGGTGCAAAGGCTTTACGGGCCTGGCCCAACGGATTTGGCAATAGTAGCCCAGAGGTTTACCGCCGGGCGAAGACGCATGAACGCTGCCAACTCATTTAGGACGCACCCTTTTCTTTTTGCGCCTCTGCGCCTTTGCGTTTTTTCAGGAGAGCCATCCATGTTCAGTTTTCGGTCAGGGCGCAAAGCCCGAACATGATGCTGGCCGCGGCGCCGGTGGTGGCCACCCGCCCGTCATACAGCGCCCGCCGCAGCTCAGCAGGCGTCATCAGCAGCGGCTTCACTTCAGCCAGATCTCCCGCATCCGGCCGGGTTGTCTGGCGCAGGCCCGTGGCCAGAAAATGATGTCCCACGCTCATGCCGCGATTGCCATCATCGTGGGTGACGGCCAGCAGCCGGAAGCCTTCGGCTTCGTAGCCGGTTTCCTCCAGCAATTCGCGGCGGGCAGCGGTCAGCGCATCCTCGCCCGGGTCCATGATCCCGGCTGGCATTTTAAGCACGACCCGGCCCGGCCCGAATTTGTACTCCTCGATGGCCACGATAAGCCCATCGGGCCGCACGCCAAAGATGGCCACATAAGCGGGCGCTTCCGCCCGCAGATAATCGGTGATGACGCGGCCGTCGGGCAGTTGCACATCCAGCTCAAACACCCGCAGCCAGGGCGGGCGATCCAGAACAAGCTTCTGGCGCAGCACTTGCCAGGCGTGGGGATCAGTTCTATTCATCGACTGCAACCACCTCCGCAATAACGCCCGCGGCGTCCTTGAGCATGGAGAGGGCGTTCACCCGGACAATGGTTTCATTCTCCCACACCGGGCCCGGCTCGTCGAACTCCCAGTCGTAGGGCTCCTCGATGTAGAGGCTGATGCGTCCGTCCGGCCCCAGCAAGGCCAGGTCCGCCTCGGGCCGGTCACCCATTTCCACCGGATACCAGCACTCCACGGCCAGACCCCGCTCCCGCACCGCGGCGTAGAGCTTTTGCCGGGCCGCGGCCCGCAGCCACAGTTCGCTCACATCTCGGGCCGCGAGCAACCGCTCCAGCGTGGTGGTGATGAAGGTGATGCGGGGTTGGCGGGCGTTGCCGATGGGCTGCGGCAAAGCGATGAAATCCCCCAGTTCCAGCTTGAAATACTGATCATCCGCCCGGGGATGATAAGGTTGATCGGGGATGAGTTCGGCGCGGGCGGCCACGTGATAACGCAAAATCGGGGCGTAAAAATTGATGCGCCGCCCCTGCCCGCCGAATTTGGCCGTCTGATAGAGCGCCAGATACTCGGCCGCGATCTGACGCGGCGCCCGTTTGACCGGAATCCGATACCAATGCTCGTCCCGCGCCCGCTGGAAATCCCGCTGATTGTTGATCACGGCCACCAGCACGGGCGTCCAGGCGTCGGTGCTGACGCCCCGGCCATAGCTGGGACGCTGGCGCTGCAATTCGGTCATCGCTTCAGCCTCCGGGCGTTGGTTGTGATAGAAGATCGTTCGCTTTCATCCAGACGCCCAGCGCAGCCAGCGCCCGCTCGGCGTATTTCTGATAACGCTCTTTCTTGCGCCGCACTTTGGGCTGCAAGGGCGGCATGATGCCAAAATTGGCTTTCATGGGCTGAAAATCTTTGGGTTCGGCGTGGGTGACATAGTGGAAGAGCGCGCCCATCATCGTGACTCGCGGCATGACCACTGGCTGCTGGCCCGAGACCAACCGCGCCAGATTCAGGCCCGCCAGCAGCCCGCCCGCGGCCGAGCCCACATAGCCTTCTGCGCCGATGAGCTGTCCGGCAAAGAAAAGATCGTCCCGATCACGCCATTGCAGGGTGGGGCGCAGCAATGCAGGCGCGTTAATGAAAGTGTTGCGGTGCATCTGGCCCAGACGCACGAATTCGGCATCTTCCAGACCCGGAATCATGCGGAAGATGCGCTTTTGCTCGGGCCAGCGGATGTTGGTCTGGAAGCCCACCAGATTGTAGAGGGTGCCAGCCAGATTATCCTGCCGCAACTGCACCACAGCAAAAGGCCGTTTGCCCGTACGCGGATCCCGCAGCCCCACCGGGCGCATGGGCCCGAACGCCAGCGCGTCATCCCCCCGTTGGGCCAGCACCTCCACCGGCAGGCAGGCTTCGAAGAATTTCTCATCCTCCCGCTCGAACTGGCGCAGAGGGATGCGCTCGGCCTCGCGCAAGGCCTGCACGAAGGCCCGGTATTGCGCCTCGTTCATGGGGCAGTTGATGTAATCGCCGCCGCTCTCGCCGCTGTCCCGGTCGTAGCGGGATTGCCGCCAGCAGGGAGGCGTGTTGATGGATTCCAGGGTGACGATGGGAGCCAGCGCGTCGTAGAAGGAGAGATATGCCTGGCCCGCCAGCGCGCGGATGCGGTCGGCCAGGGCCGCGGAAGTCAGCGGGCCGGTGGCGATGAGGGTCGGGCCAGAGGGGATTTCGGTGACTTCTTCCCGGTGGACGATGATGCGGGGGGGTTCGCTGATGGCGCGGGTGACGTAGTCGCTGAACGCTTCGCGTCCCACGGCCAGCGCGCCGCCTGCGGGCAGAGCGCAGGCGTCCGCCGCCTCGATGATCAGCGATCCCAGACGCCGCATCTCCTCTTTCAGCAATCCCATGGCCCGATCCACGGCCCGCGCGCCCAACGAGTTGGAGCACACCAGCTCGGCAAACTGATCGGTCTGATGCGCTTCGGTAGTTTTGTGCGGGCGCATTTCGTAGAGATGGACGGTGACGCCGCGGCGGGCGAGCTGCCAGGCCGCTTCCGACCCGGCCAGCCCCGCCCCGATGATGGTGACGGAAGGATGAGACATAATGGAGAATGAGGTGTCAGGAATGGGACGGAGGAAAGCCGGTCATCAATTTTTTGCAGCCAGAGCGCCCCGGCCTGGGAATGAGCATGGGAATTTGCTGGCGATAAACATCGTAAGCGGGCCCGAACTCTTCCCGCAAGCCCGTTTCCTCATGTTTGGCGCCAAAGTAGAAGTAAAGGGTG
>JALSPL010000192.1 GCA_026985975.1 Anaerolineae bacterium
GGATAATCCCCCATCACCATATCCACGCCCAGCGCTTTCATGCGGCGGGCGCTGTCGGCGTCGTTGATGGTCCAGGTGTGGACGCGTTGGCCGCGGGCGCGGGCGCGGGCCACCAGCGCCGGCGTGATGAGCACATGCTGGGGATGCAGCGCTTCGGGCTGGATGCGTTCGGCCCAGTCCGCAGACTGCACATACCAAGGCTCTCCGGGACTCCACAGCGCGCCCAGTGCGATGCGGGGCTCCAGTTTGCGCACTTCCCACAAAGCCAGGGGATTGAAAGAGGAGATCATGGCCCGATGAAACAGGTTCATGCGCCGGAAAAAATCCACCAGCAACTCTTCGACGCCGTTGAGCCGGGGCGAATCATTGATCAGCTCGAAATTCATCAGCAAGCGCCCGCCCACGGCCTCCACCACCTCGGCGGGCGTGGGCATCTGCACATCTGCGAAGTCATCGCCATACCAGCTCCCCACATCCAGCGCCCGCAAATCGGCCAGATTCCAGTCGGAGAGCGGGCCCGAGGCTTCTTCGGTGCGCCCCAGCTCCCGGTCGTGATGAATGATGAGCTGATGGTCTTGGGTGATCTGCACATCGAACTCGATGCCGCCCGCGCCCATGTCCGCGGCCAGCTCAAACGCGGGCAGGGTGTTTTCGGGCGCGTAGCCAGAAGCGCCGCGATGGGCGAAAACCAGGGTTCCTTCGGGCCACTCAATCATCGATTTGATCCCTTTTCTCCAGTTGTTCCAGGCGTTTTTCGATGCGTGCAAGTTTGATATAGATGTAGATAACGCCGATCAACGTCGCCAGCGGGATGGCCGCAACCAAAAGTGAGAAGAAGGAGATGAGGAGCACTTCCATCGGGCCGGGATTCATGAGCAGAATGTCTCTTGGGATGTGTAATGTGTGGGAAAGGCGAATCGCTCCAGATGTATTGCAGACGCATTGTACCGACGGAAAGCGCGTCACGTCAAGATGGGATGAGGCGTATGCGATCGACCGGCCAACGAAAAAGCAGCCGTCTCTTGCGAAACGACTGCTTTGGGATTTCAGATGTTCGGGGGCGTCTAGCGACGGGGGTTGCCGCCGCGGCGATCCCGGCCGCCGCTACGACGATCTCGTCCACCGCGATCCCGTCCGCCGCGGTCGCGTCCGCCGCGTCCGCCACGCCCGCCCGAGGGCTTCTTGTCCCGGGCGCGGGCCTCTTCGGGCGTCCAGCCTTCCAGCACGGCCTGACGGCTGAGCCGGATCTTGCCGCCCGGATCCACGTCCACGACCATGACCATCAGATCGTCGCCCAGCTTGACCACGTCCTCGATGTTGGGCACGTGATAATCCGCGATCTGCGAGATGTGCACCATGCCGTCGACGCCCGGCAAAATCTCCACAAAAGCGCCATAGGACTCGATGCGCACCACCTTGCCGGTGTAGATCTGGCCCGGCTCCACCTCTTTGGTCATCAATTCGATCTCATCCCGGGCCGTCTCTGCGCCCAGACCACCGGCGATGTACACCGTGCCATCCTCATCGATGTCGATCTTCACATCATAATCGGTCTGGATGCGGCGAATCATCTTGCCGCCGGGGCCGATGACCTTGCCGATCTTCTCGGGGTCGATTTGGATGGTGATGATGCGGGGGGCGTTGGGCGAAAGCTCGGGCCGGGGTTCGGCGATCACTTCCAGCATCTTGCCCAGAATGTAGTTGCGGCCTTCGTTGGCCTGGGCCAGGGCGTTCTCCAGCAGATCATAACTGAGGCCCTTGATTTTGATGTCCATCTGCAAAGCAGTGATGCCCTTTTCGGTGCCCGCCACCTTGAAGTCCATGTCGCCCAGGTGATCTTCCATGCCCTGGATGTCGGAAAGCACCACATAACGGCCTTCGTCCGTGGTGACGTCGCCCTCGCTGATGAGACCCATGGCAATGCCCGCCACCGGCGCGGAGATGGGCACGCCTGTGTCCATCAGGGCCAGGGTGCTGCCGCACACCGACGCCATAGAGGTGGAGCCGTTGGAGCTCAGAGCCTCGGAAACCAGGCGCAGGGTGTAGGGGAATTGATCCTGGGGCGGAATCACCGGCTCCAGCGCCCGCTCGGCCAGGGCGCCATGCCCGATCTCCCGGCGTTTGGGGCCGCGCATGGGCCAGGTTTCACCGGTGGAGAAGGGCGGGAAATTGTAATGATGGATGTAGCGCTTGTCTTCTTCGGGCGTGAGATTGTCCATCTTCTGGGCGTCGCGGGGCGTGCCCAGGGTGGCTACCGTCAGCACCTGCGTTTCGCCGCGGGTGAACAGGCCGGTGCCGTGGGTGCGGGGCAGAATGTTCACTGCAGCGGAGATGGGACGGATGGTTTTGGCGTCGCGGCCGTCGGGACGGATGCCTTCATCCAGGATCAACGCCCGCACAACCTTCTTTTCCACATCCTCGAAAGCCGCCTTGAGCGCCTTCACATCCTCATACTTCTCACCCAGTTTCTCGATCATCTCATTCTTGAGCTCGCTCAGGGCGTCATTACGGGCGGTTTTAGAAAGCCCCGCCTTCATGATCTCGGTCATGCGATCCGTGATCAGCGCCTCGACATCCTCGATCAAGCTCTCGTCGGGCAGGGCGACCTCGAAGCTCATCTTCTCTTTGCCCAGCTCCTCCCGCATCTTGAATTGCAGATCGATGAGGGGTTGCATGGCCTCATGCCCGATCTTCATCCCTTCCAGAATCATACTCTCGGGCAGTTCATTGGCCCCGGCCTCCACCATGAGGATGCCCTCGCGGGTGCCGGCCAGACGTAAATCCAACAGGCTGTTTTCCATTTGCGGGAAGGTGGGGTTGATGACGAATTCATCATCGATGTAGCCCACGCGCACCGCGCCCACCGGGCCATCCCACGGCACGTCCGAGATCATCAACGCCGCCGAAGCCGCGTTGATGGCCAGGATATCCAGCGGGTTTTCCTCATCGGCGCTGAGGGCCGTGCAGATGATCTGCACATCATTGCGGAAGCCCTTGGGGAAAAGCGGACGCAAAGGCCGATCCGTCAGGCGGGCGGTGAGAATCGCCTGCGTGGAGGGACGCCCTTCGCGGCGGAAGAAGTTGCCGGGAATGCGCCCGGCCGCGTAGATTTTCTCTTCGAAATCCACGCTGAGGGGGAAGAAATCGATGCCCTCGCGTGGCGATTTGGAGGCGGTGGCGGTGGCCAGGATAACCGCGCCGCCCAGATGGATGGTGACCGCGCCGCCCGCCAATTTGGCCAGGCTGCCTGTTTCGAGCGCGATGGTTTTACCGCCGACCGTAGTCTCATAGCGGTGAAGTTGATGGTAAGTCATGATACTCCTTCTTTGATTATGTCACCCGACGCGCGAACGCCTTTTCCTTCGGAAAACCATGCTGTTTTCTCCTGCAAGCCCAGGGACTGGAAACTGAGTCGTACGCAATCCGTCGTACGGCCCACTTGCCAATTCCTGCGCCTTGCAGTGCGGATGCACGTTCCCGATCGGGCGCAGTAAAATGATGATGCGAATTGCTTCGCAAGATGTTGTTATGCTGCCGATTACATAAGAGGCGAGAAGATGGTGCTCCCGATGCCATCTTCTCGCCTCTTTGCAATCAATGTT
>JALSPL010000193.1 GCA_026985975.1 Anaerolineae bacterium
CCACGCCCACTATTCTTGTCGTCGCTACGGTCATTGGCGAGGGCAGGGGCGTCAGTGGGCCGCTGATCATCGAAGGCGATTGCGTGCGAGTGAACGGTCAGGCTCTGGCCTGGAAACCGGATTTGAAGGTGGAGATCGCGGATGACAGCCTGCGCTTGCTCAGAACATGGAACGGTCAGGTGGTTGTCTTCCATGCCGGAGACATGGTGGAGGCGCTGGGAGGATGCACTTACAAGGGCGAGGGCGTGGAAGCCGCCTGCGTCACCCCCAGCGTCGAAGAAGCTCAGGCAAAAACCGGATGTGCGACCGGACCTTATTTTGTGACAGACAACATCAAAAAGATCGCGACGCCTGCGCCGCCTCCTCCCTCGCCATGACCATGAAAAAGCCCGTTCGTCTCATCCTCATTGGCTTTGGCTCCGTGCATCGGGCCTTCGCCCGGCTACTGCTGGATAAGCGCGAGGTTCTGCACCAAAAATATGGTCTTTCATTCACCGTGGTCGGCGTAGCCGACAGCCGCGGCGCGGTCATGAACGCTGACGGCCTGGAGCTGACCGGTTTATTGGCGCACAAGGCCGCGGGACAAAGCGCCATCACATTCCCCGGCGGCAAGACTCTGCCCGACTCGCCGACTCTGGCCCGCACAGCGGATTATGACCTGCTGCTGGAAGCCTCTCCCGTGAATCTGACCGACGGCGAACCGGCCCTGGGCTGCGTGCGAACGGCATTAAGCCGGGGCAAACGCGCGGTGCTGGCCAACAAAGCGCCGCTGGTCATCGACTTCGCGGGCCTGCACCAGCTCGCCCGCGAACATGACGCAGGCCTGGCCTTCAGCGCCACGGTCTGCGGCGGCCTGCCTCTCATCAACGTCGGCCAGCGAGACCTCATCGCCGCTGATATCCATGGCGTGGAGGGCGTCTTCAACGCCACCAGCAACTACATTCTCAGCCGCATGGCCGCGGGCGAAAGCTACGACGACGCGTTGCTCGAAGCGCAGCGCCGGGGTGTGGCCGAAACCGACCCGGGCCTGGATGTCGATGGTTGGGATACAGCCAACAAACTGGTCATCGTCGCCAACGCCGTGTTGGGCGCCCCCGCCCGGCTGGAGGATGTGACCGTAACCGGTATGCGGGAGATCACAGCCGGGGAGATCGCCCGCGCCCGGGCGGCGGGCAACATGATCCGCCTCATCGCCCGCGCAGAGCGGCGAGAATCTGGCTGGAAACTGACCGTGCAACCCCGTCCGGTTCCGTTACACAGCTTTCTGGGCGGCGTCGATCTGTGGGAGATGGGCGTCATCTTCCACACCGACATCTTCGAAGATGTGTTCATGAAAATCGACGAGCGCAAGCCCATGGGCACAGCCGCGGCTATGCTGCGCGATGCCGTTCAACTGGCCCGCTTTTGCCAATAGCTTGTAAACAATGTTAGGATTTTCGCTGAGAACTTTTCAGATTTTTTCTTGTAAGGGAGCCCGAAAATGAAACAGACTTCGCAAGTCGTTCGACCGGTAAAGAACACGCCCGTTGACAAAATCGGTTATCGATTTCAACGATTCACCCACATCGAGGGCATCAGCGGCATCCTGCTGGTCGCGGCGACCATCATCGCCCTTGTCTGGGCCAACTCCCCCTGGTCGCAAAGCTATTTCGACCTCCTCAACACCCACTTCGTGATTGGCCTGAGCGAGAAGGTCACCATCGATGAATCGCTGGTGCTGTGGATCAATGACGCCCTGATGGCGATCTTCTTCTTTGTGGTGGGGCTGGAGCTGAAACGGGAGGTGGTGATCGGCGAGCTCTCTTCTTTCAGAAAAGCGATTCTGCCGGCCCTGGCCGCGGTGGGCGGCATGATCATCCCGGTGTCCATCTTCTGGCTGTTCAACCGGGAAAATCCCGCAGCGCTGGCAGGCTGGGCCATCCCCATGGCCACAGATATTGCCTTTGCCATTGGCGTGCTGGCGCTGGTGGGAAAACGGGCGCCTCTGAGCCTGGCCGTCTTTCTAACAGCCCTGGCTATCGTTGATGACATCGGCGCCATTCTGATCATCGCCATCTTCTATACGGCCCAAATCAATCTGGTCATGCTCTTTGCAGGGCTGGCGCTGATTGCGCTGCTTTTCTTCTACGCCAAAATGGGCGGTCGCAGGCTCATCGTTTACGGCGTCGTCGGGATCACCGTCTGGCTCACCATTTACCTCTCGGGCCTGCACGCAACCCTGGCGGGGGTGATGGTGGCGCTGACTATTCCCGTCCGCACCAAGGTGGACACCAGAAGCTTCAGCCAGTGGATGCGCCAGCTCCTGGACTGGTTCGACAGTGAGACAGAAGCGAATGGCGAATGCGTCCCCACTTCGGTGCAGCGCACAGCGCTTTTCGAGATGACCAGCGCCATCGAGCATGCCGACTCGCCATTGCATCGATTGGAGCATATTCTGCATCCCTGGGTCGCTTTTCTGATCATGCCTGTCTTCGCTCTCGCCAATGCGGGCATCACCATCAATCCCGATCTGTTGGGCGCTATTTTCACGCCGCTGGTCCTTGGCATTATTCTGGGCTTATTCCTGGGCAAGCCCGTCGGCATTTTTCTGGCGACCTGGCTTGGCGTCAAGTTGAAGCTTGGCTCTCTCCCCAAGGGGATCACATGGCAGCATATTTTGGGTGCGGGCGTGCTGGCGGGCATGGGATTCACCATGTCCATTTTCATCGCCACGCTGGCTTTCAGTTCGGGAAGCGGTCACGCCGAGCTGCTGGGATTCCGGCTGGCCAGTCCGGCGCTTCTGGCCGCCGATATGGATGAACTCCAGAATCTGGCAAAATTAGCCATTCTGGTCGCTTCAACGCTGGCGGGCGTCTTCGGCTACGCCATTTTGCGCCTGGCGCCTGAAAGCAAAGTGAAAATGGCAAAAGTAACGCCGCCCAAACGCAGCTAACGGCCTCATATCTCATCCCCGGCGCGGACGCCCGCAGCCATAATGCGCCCGTAGCCGGTGCGCCCGCTGCGCCAATCGGCGAGAATCCGCGCCATACCTAACATCAGGTTCTCGGGCAGCGCATCGGGCGCAAACCAGCCGATATCCGCTATCTCCCCGCCCGTTCGTCTGACCCCACCGACGACGACCTGGCAGGCGAAGATATAAATGTGGTCGCGCTTGTAGCCGCCCGCATAAAAATAAACGCCGATCAACCTCGTTACCGCCACCTCCAGGCCCGTCTCCTCCCGCATCTCTCGCACCAGGGCTTCATCGGGGCTTTCGGCGCCGCGATGACCGCCGCCGGGCAGGAACCAGTTGCGGCCACCATAACTGTGCCGCACCAGCAGCATCTCCCCGGCGTCATTCAGAACAAGGCCGCGCACGCCCACGGTGCAGGGCTTCGTCAGCCGCCACCAGATCGTCAACACGCTCAGGGCGGCGTCGCGCCAATTGAAAATCATGCGCGGAGAGCTACCTTTTCGCTATTTGCCTCAGGGCGTCCCTGTCCAAAATCGTCAGCCGACGCCGCCCGATCTTCAGAATGCCTTCCGCTTTCATGTCGTTCAGGGTCTGAGTGGTTGTCTCCCGATAGGTGCCGATCATCTCTGCCAGATCCTGATGCGTCAGTCCGGCCACCTCGTCGCCGTCTTTGGCCAGGCGCAACAACAGCGACGCCAAACGTGAGGGAATGCTCTTGAAGGCCAGCGCTTCGAGCTGCTCCTCGGTTTCTCGCAAGCGGCTGCCGGTAATCTCCAGGATGCGCAGCGCCACCTGGGGCCGGGCGAGGATCAGGCGTTCGAGATCGCTGCGGCTCATCACGCAGATGGTGCAGTCTGTGACGGCTTCGGCAAAGGTATTGTGCATCCGTTGCCCCAGCAGACTCATCTCACCGAACAACGCGCCATCTCCCAGCGTATAAATCACCAGCTTTTTGCCCTCGGTCGAAATCCGATAGAGCTGAACCGTCCCCTTCTTGAGGATGAAGATGACCTCGCCAGTGTCCTCGGGGCGATAGAATATCTTGCCTTTTCGCACCGTGGTCATGGTGGTAATGCGATCGAGTTTTGCCTGATCTTCTTTGGAAAGATCCTGAAAAAGCTCCATGGTCATAAGGTGTGTGTTTTTTTCGGTCATGGTGAGTCCCTCGAAAATGATGCGGATAACACATGGGAAATGACGTCGATGGTCGGGCAAGGCCCGCTTCGTTTTTGATTATAGATGGCTGAACGCAAGATGGCAAACCAAACGTTAACTTGATCGCAATTCGGGCGTAGAGCAAAAAAAAGACTTCCGAGGTCTCGGAGACCTCGGAAGTCTGGCGGTTGCCAAACGCAAGACGTCCGGTTTGGGGCAAAGCCCCAACTTCGAGACGGATCTATTCCCGGCCCGGCGTTGGCCCGCGCCTGCGGGAGATGATAAAATGCCCTCATGCACGTTGTCATGCTTTCCAAAGCCTGCATTGTAGGCGCGTATCAGAAAAAGCTGGAAGAGCTGGCCAGCGAGCCCGGTATCCGTCTCACGGCGCTTGTTCCGCCGGGGTGGAAGGATGATCGGGGCGAGCAGCGGCTGGAGCGGGTTTTCACCCGGGGCTATGAGCTGCGGGTGACGCCCATCGCCTTCAACGGGCGCTTCCATTTCCATTATTATCCCCGGCTGGCGGCGGAGCTGGACGAGCTGCAACCGGACCTGTTGCACATCGACGAGGAGCCTTACAATCTGGCGACGCGGCGGGCCATGGGCCTGGCGGTCAAAAGGAACATCCCCGCGCTTTTCTTCACCTGGCAGAACATCAACCGCCGCTATCCGCCGCCCTTTGGCTGGTGGGAGCGCTACAACTATCGCCACGCCCGCCATGTCATTGCCGGAAACCATGACGCGGCCGCGGTTTTGCGGGCCAAAGGTTACGCCGGGCCCCTCTCGGTCATCCCCCAATTCGGCGTGGACCCGGAGCTTTTTTCTCCACCCGAGCGGCCCCGTCTTCCCCGTCCTTTCACCATCGGCTACGCCGGGGGACTGGTGTCCGCCAAGGGCCTGGATGTGTTGTTGCGCGCCTGCGCCCGGCTCTCTTCGCCCTGGGAATTGCATCTGGTGGGGGCCGGAGCGGAGGCGGAGTCACTGCGAGCGCTGGCAGCGGAGCTGGACATCGAATCACACATCCACTGGCTCAGCAAACGACCATCCACAGAGATGCCCGATTTTTATCGCTCGCTGGACGCCCTGGTCCTGCCCTCCCGCACCACGCCCCACTGGAAGGAGCAATTCGGGCGAGTGCTGGTGGAGGCCATGGCCTGCGAAACGCCCGTTGTGGGCTCCGACAGCGGCGAAATCCCCCACGTCATCGCCGACGCCGGATTGATCTTCCCCGAAGACGACAGCGACGCCCTGGCCGACCAGCTTCGCAGTCTGCAAGAAGATGCAGCGCTGCGCGAGATGTTGGGGCGACGCGGACGTCAGCGGGCGTTGGCGCATTTCACCCAGGCGCAGATCGCCCGGGCCACCGCCCAGGTTTATCGACGGATGCTGGATTAGACGACCGGCTCGGGCGGCGTTTCGGGCAATGAATCCACCGGCGCATTCCGCCAGCGATCGCCCTCCTCGATAAGCATGACCGGAATTTCATCCCGAATGGGATATTTACGACCGCAGTCCTGGCACACCAGCCACACCTCTTTTACCAATTCCAGATGTCCGGCGTCTTCGCCTTCGCTAACGCAGGCGGGACATCGCAATAATTCAAGTAATTCGGGCAAGATTGTCATGGGTTATGCTCCTGAAAAATAGAGTCGGACGGGGTCATCCCCGCCGCCCGAGTATAGCCCAAATCGCCCGGCAATCCAAAAGGAGCCGACCATGCGAGAAGCTTACATCGTATCAGCCCTGCGCACCCCCACCGGACGCCGTCGCGGCATGTTCAGCGAGGTGCTGCCGCTGACCCTTTCCACCATCGCCGTCAAGACCGTCGTCGCACAAACAGGCGTCGATCCGGCCGATGTAGATGATGTGATTTTGGGCTGCGTGACGCCCATCGGCGAACAGGGCGCCAATATCGCCCGGCTCACCGCGCTCAACGCCCGATTCCCGGTGACCGTGCCCGGCGTCACCATCAACCGCATGTGCGGCTCCAGCCAGCAGGCGGTGCATTTCGCGGCCCAGGCCATCATGGCTGGCGATATGGATATCGTGGTGGCCGGGGGCGTCGAGCACATGACCCGCGTGCCCATGGCCTCCGACTACCCCCAAACCTGGCCCGCTGATTTCCCCTACGATCTGGTGAATCAGGGCATCTCCGCCGAGCTCATCGCCGAAAAATGGGATTTGAGCCGCATGGCGCTGGATGAACTGGGTTACGAAAGTCACTTGAAAGCGGCCCGGGCCACCCGCGAGGGCCTGTTCGAGGAGGAGATCATCCCCGTGCCGGTCCCGGACGGCGGCGCCGGCCCGCGCGTCGTCAGCATCGACGAAGGCATTCGTTTCGACACCAGTCTGGAGAAGATGCTGTCCCTGCGTCCGGCCTTCAAGGAGGATGGCGTTATCACCGCCGGCAACAGCAGCCAGATCAGCGACGGGGCGGCGGCGCTGATTGTGGCCTCGCAAGCGGCGATGCAGCGCTACAACCTCGCGCCCATGGCCCGCATCGTGGCCCGCACGGTGGTGGGAGATGACCCCATTCTTATGCTGGCGGGCGTCATTCCCGCTACGCGGCAGGCGCTGAAACGGGCGGGGCTAACCGTTGATGACATCGACATCTTTGAGGTTAATGAAGCCTTCGCCTCGGTGGTGCTGGCCTGGATGACCGAAATCCAGCCCGATCCGGCCAAAGTCAATCCCCGCGGCGGCGCCATCGCCCTGGGGCATCCTCTGGGAGCCAGCGGCGCCCGCATTATGACCACGCTGGTGCACGAGCTACGCCAGACAGGCGGGCGCTACGGCCTGCAGGTCATGTGCATCGGGCATGGCATGGCCACCGCCACCATCATCGAAAATCTGGCGTAGCCGGGCCGATGCTACGCTTCCCGTATCACTTCTGCAGATTCACGCAATAGATCCTGCAACTTCAGAATACGCTCGGTCATGGTGAAGAGGGCGTTTTTCAATTCATAGGAGACGTAACCGCCCGCCTCTTCCAGGGCCGCTTTTTCTTGCTGCCTGAGCGCCGCCTGCGCTTGCAAACTGCGCAGCTCCTCGCAAATCTCATACCGCCGCCAGATCAACACATCCTGTAATTCGTCCATCTCCCGTTCCAGATCATTCCGATTTTTCTCATAACGCTGCAAACGCCAGACGCTCTTTTCATCGAGGGCGCCTTTGGTTTTGAGAGCGTCGATCTGAAAAGTGAGGCGCTGCAGGCGGCTGGTCAGCAGGGGAAAACGGGCGATGAGGGTTTCGAGATCAGCGTTGCGGTAACGATAGAGAAGATGATCGGAGGGTTTGGGGGCTTTTTCGCAGGAGATGTCGGTCGGTTCCTCCCCAGCCTCTTCCTGTTCGCCCGGGAATTCGAAGATAACGCCGTCGCGGGAGCGCAGATAGAGGGTGGGGGTGGCGAAGCCGCGATCATCGGGCCAGGCCAGAAAACAGGCGTTTCGGGCCAGAGTGGCCGCAGCATCCACATGCCCGGCCCAGACGCCCGCGGTCAACCGCTTGTAAAAGGTCTCGCCGAAAAGGGCGGCCACATCATCGCGGATGGCGTATTGCATGGCGATGACCGCAGGAACGCCCGCCCGCAACAGCGAGGGGATGACGCCCCAAAAACCTCGCTGCTGCGGCTGCTTGGCCAACTCGCCCGTATTGCAGGCGTTGAGCACCGCCAGTTTCAGGCCCTTGTGATTGCCCAGCAGCGCTTGCAGATCGGTCTCGGGCGCCCAGTCTTCGTCCTCCTCGGGCGGACTATCTTTCTCGGCGCTGTTGAAGCGCAGGCTGCCATGCACCGCCCCCGTCTCATCCTGCTCGAAGGCCGCATGGCCGATAAAATGCAAGATGGCGTAATCGCCCTCCGCCAGCGTATCATCCAGCAATTGCAGAGGCACTTTGCCTTTGAGCGTATCGTAGGACACGCCCGCCCTATCCAGCGCTGTGGCGATGGCTTGCTCTTCGGCGTCCGTATCCAGGCCCGACCCGCCCGGAATCACGATAAGCACCCGGGGCAATCCCTGCACCTTCAGGGATTTGATGTTGCCGTAATCCATATTGAGCAATTGCCGGGTGAGCAGTGTGTCGATTTGCGTGGACAGGAACACATCGCGCCACAACATCAACTCCCATGGCAGCGTCGCCAGCTCGATGGCGGCCTCGTCGATATTCAGGCGCAGCCGCAAAGCGCCGTCATCTTTTGCCTGCACATGTTGCGACCACACCGCCTGGAGCAAATCACGCACCTGGCCCTGGAATAACGCTCGAAACAAACCGTCCCCGACTTCTCGTAGCAAGGACTCATCGATGGTGAAGGGCTCCTCCCGAATTTGCGTCAGTTTTTCCTGAAAATCGGGAGAAAGGAGCGCCTCAGCATCCAGTTGGCTCTCAGCCAGGCCGCTATCGGGCGTCTGGGCGGTGACCGTGTAGGCGTCGCCCGCCTTGAAGATGCGAATATCGAAATCGATGATGGTGGGGGAAATGTTGGTCATGATGATTCTACGGGTTGAAGATTGAGGGATTATTGACAGGAAGGAATGTCGGGGCTAGAATGGGAGCGCCATGAATGAGTATCGCAGCCATCTCAGCGTCACCATCTGGATCGTGCTGGCTTCGCTGACGCTGGGCCATTTGATCTCGATCCCGGAGCGGACGTTTTCCGTTTCGGTGTTGGGATCACCCATCGATTTTCACTTTTCGGCGATGTTTCTGGCCGGCGTTGCAGCCCTGGCCGCCGCCTGGGCGGGCGCGGAGGCTGCTCTGCGAACGCATCCCAGAAAAGACAGGCTGCGGCACACTTACCGTTTCTGGGGCCTGCCCACAGCCATTGTTCTGACAGGGGCGGTGCTGCTGCCCGAGATCACAGCCGAGGCCGCCTGGTTGATCACGCTGGCCCTGACAGGGGCGGCGCTTGCGGCAAGCATGGCGGGCGAATATCACACGGTGGATCCTGATGCGGCGGAATATGGCAACGCCCGCTTGTTACTCAATGGATTGGCCTACGCGGTGGCGGCTGTGGCATTCATATTGATCTATCTTTCGCGCAGTCGTTCGCTGGTGTCAGCTACGCTGATCGGGTTGACTGCGGGCCTGCTGGCCATGGATCTGCTGCGGGGGAGCCGTGCGCGTATGCGACTGGTTTTCCTGTACAGCGCCCTCATCGCTTTGATGCTGGCGCAACTGACGGTGATACTCAACTACTGGCCATTCGCATCGGAGCGGGTGGCGTTGGCGTTACTGATCGGCTTTTATCTGCTGGTAGGGTTGGCGCAACAGATGCTTCGGGGCGAATTCAATCGCCGCCGGGTTATCGAATATCTGATTATAGCCGTTGTGACTGTCAGCGTCATCTTTCTTTTTCCGGGATAACGGTGCAGACGTCGCGGGCTTTTGTACGCCAAAGATGATAAAAATCGGGAACGCAGGCAGCGCTGACGATCTCTGATTTGCGACGCTCTGTTTTTTGAACTTCAGAGATGGGCGTTTTCTGCGTCATCTTTGTGCTATTTACGGCGTCGATGATCGGAAGTTCGGGAAATTTTGGGAAATTTCAAAATTTCTCCATTTTACCCGTAACTTTTTCGTAGTCCGGCCGTCTTCTGTAACTAGCCAAGGTGTGAAAGAGCATGGCGGGAAGGGGGAATCTGCCATCTCAGCCCTCCTTGGTCAAAAAACCACAACATCACAGTTGTGGACGATCTGAGCACCTCCATAAGAGATTTGTCGGGGGACGGATCTCACATAATGCGCTAGCGTGCTCAGTCGCACTTCCGAGCAGGGACGCCGAATCGGCGTCCCTGCTCTTTTGTTCGGGAAAAATCCGATGACGTTTTTATTTGCCGGCAGCGGCGCGCAGGAAGAAAAGCAGGTTTGCGGGACGCTCGGCCAGACGACGCATAAAGTAGGGATACCAGGAGCCGCCATAGGGGACATAAACGCGCATCCGGATGCCATCACTCAGCAACCGTTTGAGCTCATCCCGACGGATGCCGTACAGGAACTGGATTTCCCAATGTTGCGGATCGACGCCCTGCTCATTGGCACAGGCGATGACTTCATTGTAAATCATATCATCATGAGAGCCCAACGCCATGCGAGCGCCTTTGGCCCGGGCGTCGGGCGATAACATCATTTTGGCCAGAGCGATCATCTCCTGCTGGATCTTTTTGCGATCCTGCCATGCAATCTCGGGCGGCTCGTCATAGGCGCCTTTGACCAGACGAATGTCGGCGACGCCATCATCAATCAGGGATTGCAGATCGTCTCGCGTGCGATGCAGATAGGCCTGAAGCGCCATGCCCACATTGTCAAACTCCTCCCGCAGTCGTCGGTAGATTTCTATCGTGATATCGACCAATGCAGATTCTTCGATATCAATGCGGACAAAACGTTCTTTTTGGGCGGCGACGGCGACGACTTTCCTCACATTCTGATAACAAAACGCCTCGTCAATATGCAGCCCCATGGCCGAAAGCTTGAGGGAAACGCCGCTTTTCAATCCCCGGGCGGCGATCTCACCCAAAACAGCTTCATATTCCCGGGCGCTGGTCCGAGCCAAGGATTTATCGGTCACATGCTCCCCCAGATAATCCAAAGTCACCAGAGCGCCCATCGCGTTCAGTTGCTGAATAACCGTCAGGGCGTCTTCCCGCTTTTCTCCAGCCACAAAGCGTCGGGCCATCCGCCGCGCCGGCGGGAAATCACTGGTCATCCGCCGCATTGTCTCGCTGTGTGAGAGTGCGATCAGGGCGTGTCGTAACATAATCCATCTCCGGTTTACGGGGTGAGACGATATAAAAATCGGGCATACAACATCGTATGCAAGCAATAATGACGCGTGACCAAGCGCCTTCTTATTCAAGTATATCAAAAATGCAGCAACGACAAAACGTCAGAGAGCATAACATCCCCCCAATCAACTGGAAATGATATCGCCGGGGCGAGCCAAACGCGATGTGTGCGTGGAATGCGGGCGGCGTCGCACAACCATGTATTCCTGTAATTCCAACGCCAGTGTCAGGCCCGATCCCAGCAGAAATAATCCGGGCAGCGGCGCCAGCGCCCAGCGGCCGGTGATGACAATGATGATGAGGATCAGCAGGGCGTACGCAAAGACCAGGGCTTCGGGCGTAAACTCGCTCAGCGTCATATTCCCGGGCAAGGCGGCGCGACGGGACCCGCGACCCTGTTTGGGCGTGCGCTCGAACGCGCCGCCCGCATGGCGCAGGCCCGAAACGACCGATAGGGCGATGGCCGGAGAGAGCCCCATGAAAAGAATCGCCAGCACCGGCAGCGCCCACAGGCGTTTGAGACCAGTTTTGCCAGCCAGAGCATATTGCGCCAGCATAAACATGACGAATGGTGCGGTCGAAAAAAGCATGGAGACGCCCCCCATAAACGAAAGGGGCAGATGATAGGCGGGGAGCAACGCCAGCGGCAGCGTAAAGAAAAGCATGAGCAACAGGGGAATATGAAACGCGTAGCCGCCCATATGCGCCAGGGCGTAAAGTTTTTTACCGATACTTTTATCGCTGCGCAACAGCGGCAGCGCCAGCTTGCGCAGCGTCTGGATGGAACCTTTGGCCCAGCGGCGTTGCTGCCGTTTGAAGCCGGTGATGACTGGGGGCAATTCGGCCGGCGCTTCGATGCTGTTGATGTAGCCGCCGCGCCACCCGGCCAACTGCGCCCGATAGGCCAGATCCAGATCCTCGGTGACGGTGTCGTCCTGCCAGCCGCCCGCGTCATCAATGGCTGAACGCCGCCACAAACCGCCGCTGCCGTTGAAGTTCTGCATGAAGCCCGAAGCGGAGCGGGCCTGCTGCTCGACAACGAAGTGCCCGTCCAGGGCCAGGGCCTGGGCAGCGGTGATCAGATTTTGCGAGCGGTTGATGTGTCCCCAACGAGTTTGCACAAACGCCAGTTCGGGATGCGCTACCAACGACGGAACTGTGCGCTTGAGCCAGTCGGACTCGGGCAAAAAATCGGCGTCGAAGATGCCCACATACTCGCCGGTGGCGTCGGCCAGCGCATCGGCCAGGGCGCCGGCCTTGTAGCCGCTGCGCTGCTTGCGATGGATGTAAGCGATATTCACTCCCCGCTCCCTGCGCAAATCAGCGATGAGGCGCGTCAACACAGCCGATGTGCTGTCGGTGGAATCATCCAGCACCTGAATTTGCAGCCTGTCTGCGGGATAATCCAGAGCGGCGACGGCCCGCACCACCCGGGCGGCCACCCGCCGCTCGTTATAGATAGGGATTTGCAGGGTGACCTGAGGCCAGTCATCGGGCGGCGTTGCGACCACGGGCCAATCATGGCGCTGACGAAAACGCAGAAACAAGATGACCGAAACCAGGACGAACAGGCCATAGAAGATGAGCAAAAAGACAGCGCTCTGGTAGAGCGCAGGAAAAAGGGATTGCAGAAAAATCATGGTAAATCACGGCGTTTATGTCGTTATTCTGGTCAGACCATAGAGCAAATCCCGGGCCAGATTGGCGTAGGCGGGAATGCTGCGGTGCAGATCCGACAATTTGATGAATTCATTGGGGGCGTGGCTGAGCGTGCTGTCGCCCGGGCCAAACCCGATGGTGGGAATGCCCGCAAGCCCCATAGTATAAACGCCATCACTGGAGAAACGCCAGATAGCAACCTCGGGTTTACGCCCCAGGCTGCGCTCCACCGAAGCAACGGCCTGCAAGAGCAGGGGATGCTCCGCTGGCAGCAGCCAGGCGGGATAATGCGCCTCGCCCGAAAGCCGGTAGCCGGTGTAGGTGCTCTTTTGGTATTGGGCGATCTGGACCTCGGCCCGCAGATCTTCCCGCTGAATCAGCGTCTCAAGCTCCGCCAGCGCCCGCGAAGCGGTCTCGCCCAAAGTGATGCGCCGATCAATGACCATGTTGCAACGATCGGGAATGGCGTTGCGGGCGCTGCTCGTGGATTGAAGCTGCGTCACCGAAATCGCTCCCGGGCCCAGCACCGGATCGCGCATCAGGTTGGCGCTGAGGAGTTCGATGCCAAAGATAAGCCGGGCCGCAGCATAGAGCGCATTTTCGCCCCGCTCCGACATGGCGGCATGAGCCGTGCGGCCAAAGGTGGTGAGCAAAATCTCCATGCGCCCGCGGTGTCCCCGCACGATTTTCAGATCGGTGGGCTTGGCGATGAGCGTCCAATCGGGATGGATGCCCGCGTTTTCGATAAAAGCGCGCAGGGCCTGGCCCTCAGCGGGCGCTTCCTGCACCGTCGCCGCCACGTAGATTTGTCCCGGCAGCGTCTCCTGATCCTGCGCCAGCATTCCCAGACCGTACAGGGCCGCAGCCATGGCTCCTTTGGCGTCATCGCTGCCCAATCCAAACAGGACGCCGTCTACGATGTCGCCGCCATAAGGATCCACCTCCCAGGCTGCGGGGTCCCCCACCGCTGCCGTGTCGAGGTGCATGTCGATCAGCAAAATCGGGCCATCATCACGCCCCAGCTTGCCGATGACGTTGCCTATTTCATCGATGTGCACATCCCGCAATCCCAGCGTTGTCATCTCCTCCATCACCACCTGCGCCACCGAGGCCTCCTGGCCCGGCAAGCTGGGCGTTCTCACCATGCGCTGCAAAAAATCGGTGCAGGCGCTGGCGTAGCTGGCCGACAGGCGCAACGGATGGCTGGAAAGCAAGGAGGGAAGTGCGGGGAAAAGAGACATGGTTAGGGGAGGAGATTAGGAGATTAGGAGATTA
>JALSPL010000194.1 GCA_026985975.1 Anaerolineae bacterium
GTCGGGCGTTAGCAGCAGGGTTTCGCCCAGGGAGGTGCGGCTGGGATGCTGGAAGTAGCCATTGAGACAGGCCCACACCAGCATGATAGGCAGCCGTCCCGCCTGATTCAGTTCGGCCACATCTTCGGTGGTGAAGATTTCCTCTTGCGCCCAGATATCCACAGCGCCGTGCCCCATATAGCTCACCAGTCCCCGGCCCTGGTTCAGCGCAGCCAGCAGCTCGGGTCGAATGTCGTTGTCTGGGGCGATGACCAGATTTTCGGTCTCGAATCCCGGCGGGGCCAGCCCTATCATTTCTTCGTTGAAGGCGCTGAAAAAAGGATCGTCATCATCGGCTACAAAGAGAAGGGCGTCGATCCAATCGCCCGCCGGGCGTTCTTTTTCGTAGGCGATTGTCTTGTCCACCATGGCGGCGATGTCGGCGGGCGTTTGGCCCGGAAAACGGCCAATGGCCAGATCGGGCAGGCCGTCGCCGTCTATATCGGCCATGGCATTGTCGCTGGCCGTTTCGCCCAAGACCACCGTGGGCACAAATGCGGTGGGGATCAGATTTTTATTGGCGGCGTCGGGCAGATAGCCCAGGGGATCGTAGCTGGCGTCGCCCGCCAGCAGCACAAAGCGAGGGGCGGGTTCGGGCCAGGTCTCGGTTGCCCAGCGCAGAAAGTCGGTGATGGCGTCGGGCGATTGCAACCCGGCGCTGAATTTGAGATAGATCTGGTCGGTGGTGGCGATGGCGGTTCTCAGCCCCTGCGCTTCGCGCCAGTTTAGCAACGGTTGTACGGCTTCAACCATGCCGGGCGGGGCGATGATGATGTAATCGGCGCCCTTTTCCGGCGCGGTCAGGGGCGGCGGCGCCAGGGCCACGCTGACTTCGGCAGGATTGATGCCGCGGGGGGTGAAGGCGATGTAGCGCTTTTCTCCCGGCGTATCATCCTGAAACCGCACAGCGTAGCTGTCTCCTGTCTTTTCCGCCCTGACGCCCGTCAGGCGCACAGGCTGCCGGGCGTCGGTCACGTCCCACACCTGGATGTCAGCCTCATCGAATCCGGTCAGCTCGAAGGCGTTGGCGTCGGAGCTGAAGCTGAGACGGTCTTGGCGGGCGTGAAGCTGGCGGGGATAGGCGATTTCGATCCAGTCGAGATAAACCAGATCTGCGGGAGCGCCGGTGTCGCCGGGGGCGGCGATGGTCAATTCGTTGTTCTCTTTCAGGACGCCGGCGGGGATGGTGAGGGTGATGGTGCGCCGTCCGTCGCCATCCCAGCTTTCTGCGCCCAAATCCTGGCCATTGATGCTGAAAATCAGGTGATGATCCAGGTCTTCGTTGGATTTTGTGGCCGCCCAAAGCGTCACCGTGACCCGGGCCGGGCCCGAAGCGGGATCCAGCGTGGGGGCGGCGATGTTGATTGTGGTTGGCGCGAAGATGCGCTGTCCCAGCCAGGGATCGCCTTGCCGCACCTGGGCCAGATAGGTGAGGTTGGTCTCGATGTGTGCGGTGTCGGTGAAGGTTCGGGCGGGCGCGACCGCGGGAGCGGAAGCGCGCCGTTCGGGCATGGCTGCACCGGTCCTTCCGGTTTGCAGCAGGAAGACGGCCCCATCATCGTAGCGGGTGGGCCGGGTGCGGGCGTAAAAGCGCACTTGGCGATCTCGTCCCTTGCCTGTAAGCTGGAAGGGGATGGCCGCGTCGCCCTGGCTCAGGCGGATGTCTCCGGCCTCCAGTTTCGCCAGGTCCCAGCCGTAGGGGGCGAGGTTTTTGGTCGTGAGGGCGTAGACGCCGTTTTGAAGCACGCGCAGCGTCACATCCTGGGCCGGGGCCGATGTTTTGCCGCCGATGCAAGCGGAAAGGATCAGGCCCGTCAGCAATGCCAGAAGCGGAGCGATGAATTTGTTGATGCGGGGCATTATCGGTTAGCTGCGCCAGGTGCGCCAGACGAAGATTCCGATGGCGGCTGCGGCGGCCAGTGCGGCCAGGCCCACAATGAGTAATAGCGTGGGGGCGTTGTTGCTGGCGTCGGCGGGCGGGGAGGCGCCGCCTCCGGGTGGCGTGGCGAAGGAGATGGGCCGGGGCGTAGGGGTGGCCGCCGGTGCGGCGGTGACGGCTGCGGTGGGAGAGGCGTCGGGCAGCGGGGTGGGGCTGGCGTTTTGCGGCGTTGGCTGGACAGGCGTGGCCGTTGGCGGCGTGACGGTGACGCCGGGCGGAGGCGTGCTGGTGGGCGGCGCAACTGTGGCGGTGACGCCGGGCGGGGGCGTGCTGGTGGGCGTATAAGTCGGGATGGGCGTGGGGGTGGGCGTGGCGGACGGGAAAGGGGTCCTGGTGGGGGTGGCCGTGAAGTAGGGGGTGGGGGTGTTGGTGGGCGTGGGGGAAGATGTGGCGGTGGGCGCGGCCGTGGCGTCCCCTTCCTGGGTGGGCGTAGCTGTGGGCGTCTCGGTGGGCGTGGCAGTGGGCGTTGGGGTGGCTTCGCCGGCGGCGGGAACGGATACGGAGACGGGGCCGGCAGCGACATGGAGATTGCCGCTGGTGTCCTGATCTTCCAGTTTGTACCAATAGGTTGCGCCCGGCGTGACATCGGTGTCGGTGTAATCGTATTTGGCGCCGGTCACTGCGTCGCCTTGCGCCGGAAATACTTCCAGGGTGTTATACCCGTCATTTTCGGTGTCGGAGCGACTGAGGATGAACTGGAGATGGTCCAGCTCGGTGGCGGTTTCCCATTCCAGATGCACTGCCGAGCTGCTGATGCTGACGACATTGAAGTATTTGAGGGTGACCGCGGCGTAGATGGCGCCGGGCAAAAGGAGCAGTGCGGCGAAGGTGAGGATTAGAATCTTTTTTGACATAACAAACATCCGGGTGGTTACAGTGGCGGCGTGAGAGGAAGGGTTTCTTGGGGCTGGCGGGCGGGGAGTTTTTGGACAGGGGCCAGCGGCGCTGGGGAGGGGTTGAGATAAAGCGGCGTGTAGGTGTTGCGCCAGGTCAGGCCCGCAGGCAGTTGCAAGGTGGGGTCGCCAAACAGGGTCATGGTTTCGATGAGGTAGTGTTCGCCCATTTGCTGATAAAAGCGTTGTTTGGCGATGAGCAGGGCGTCGCCCAGCACCCGTACATCGTCATGGAATAAAACATCCATGAGCGTGGCGCGGAATTGCGCCTGAACGTTGGTGGTGCCCAGGCCCGTGGGCGAGATGGCGGCGATGGAGCCGGCGTCGGCTTTGCGCAGCATGGTTTCGGCGATGCTGGGCGTGCCGGGGTAGGCGAAGTAGCCGTCGAGGCAGTTGTAGGTGCTGATGAAGGGGTATTTCCCTGCGTTGTGAAGGCTATCGATATCATCCAGCGTCCATCCCAGGCCTTTCATCCAGGTGGTCGGCGAGCCATGCCCGGCGTATTGGAGCATCCAGGCGCCGCGATTGATGGCGTCGGCGATGGCCTGACGCACGGCGTCTGCACTATCGTGGGTGATATTGCGGTAGATGCGCTGGACGATGAGATCGTCGGGCAGATAGCTGGCGATGATGGCGTCGCTTTCTGCAGCGAAATCGCCCGCGGCGGGGTCATAATCGGCGACGAAGACGGCCTGTCGTTGCCAGTAGTCGAAGCGTTTATTTTCGTCGTAAGCGGTCAACTTGTCAACCACGGCGTTGGCTTCATCCAGATTGTTGACAGGGATGCGGCCCAGGGCCAGTTCGGGGTCGCCGTCGTCGTCCAGATCCGCGTAGCGGTTGTCGTCGGGCACTTCCCCCTGCCAGGGATCCACCCAGGCCAGGTAGGGCGGCACGATGTTGGGACTGGGGGGATATTTGGCGGTGTTGTAGCCCTTGAAATTCCACTGTCCGTCACCGAAGAGGACGATGTAATGAGGTTTGGGGTCGGGCCAGTTGGTTTGCGTCCAGTTGAGGAAGTGGGTGACGGCCCGGGGATTGTAGATGCCGGCGTTGAATTCATCCACCAGATCCTGAAAGTAGACCACGCGGGAGCTGTAGCCCCGCTGCTGATGCCAGGCGGCCAGACGCTGGGCGGCCTGCTGCAATGCGGGCCCGGTGATGATGATGACATCCGCGCCCGTTGCGGGCTGACGCAGATCGGTGAGATGCGGGCGCAGGCGGATGGAGGCGGGCCGGGCGATGGCGTTTTCGGCTTGCAGCCAGAAGTGATCGCCCGCCGCGTCATTCACCCGAAACCGCAGGGCCCAATCGCCGCCGAAGATGGGGGCGGCGTTGATGAGACGGCGCGGAGCCAGCGGGTTGTTGATGTCCAGAGCCACGATCTGCTGCGTCTGCCAGCCGTCGATCAGATATTCGTGGGGGCCGGCATCCTCAGATGTGAAATCGATTTGTCCCTGCCAGGCGGTAAAGAATCGGCGGTATTGCAGCTCCCACCAGTTGACGAAAACCCAATCGCTGCTGACGCCCGACCGCAGCAGCGCCCCGATGGTCACCGTGTTGACGCCGCTGACGGCCACGTCTGCGGGCACGGTGACGGTGAACAGCGCCCGGCGCTTGCCGCCCCAGTCCTCATCCGCCAGGGACTGATCGTTGAATGCGATGGTCGTGCGGTGGGACACATTGGCGCGGGCGTTTTCCTCGACCGTCAGCGTGAAGGATTGTCCCGGAACGGGGTAGGGGACGGGGGCGGAAAAGGTGTGAGTGACGCCCGGTTTGGAGCTGTAGGGGCGCAGTTGATCCCAGTACCAGCTTTCTTTGGTGGGGGGATCCTTGCGATGCTGGGTGTACCAGTAGTTGTTTTTCTCGGCATGGACGGTGGCGGCGAAGTCCCCGGGCGGGGTCAGGCTGAAGTCGGGTTGGGCGTTGATATCGGAGATGCGGGGGCCCGGCTGACCGCCGATGCTGAGCCAGTAAACGTTTTCGTCGGTGTATTTTTCGTCTTGCAGACTACCGTGGAATTTTTGCCCGAAGAATTCGATGAAATCTCCGGCGTCGAAGCTGCCGTCGGCCTCGCCCGCTACGCGGATAGCCACGGGCTGGCCCTGGCTGCTCATGGCGAAAGTGCGAGGATCTATGTTCGAAACGTCCACGCCCGCGTCTTGCAGATCAGCGGGCGTGATGCGGGTGACGCCATCCTGGGTGACGCCGATGCGCAGGCGCAGGGGCGTCTCGGCCCTGACTGGTTCGGGCGTGAGGGTGAGAAGCAGGGCCGAAAGCAACAGTGCAAGGATGGAGAAGGAAATGGTGAGGTTTTTCATGATATTGGATGGGAGGAGGAATTTTAGGACGCCAGTTCTCGGGCGTGTTCGACGTACTCAAGGCTTTGATGGCGGAAGTAGGTGTTGTATAGGGCTGCGTAGTGTCCGCCCATCGCGATCAGGGTCTCGTGGCTCCCCTCTTCGATGATTGTACCATGATCGATGACTAAAATGCGATCTGCGGCTTTGACGGTGGAAAGACGATGGGCGATGAGGATGCTGGTGGAGCGGACCAGAATCAGGTTGAGGGCCTGCTGAATCTGCCATTCGGTGAAAGGATCGATGCTGGCGGTGGCCTCATCCAGGATGAAGATGGCGGGCGCGTGGGCCAGCACCCGCATCAGGGCCACCAGTTGGCGCTGTCCCATGCTCAGGCGGTTGCCCCGCTCTCCCACCTGGGTTTTCAGACCATCGGGCAGCGTTTCCAGCCATTCGCCGTTGCCGATTTTTCGGGCCAGTTCCAGAATTTCCTCATCGCTGATGGCGGGGTTGGCGTAACGGATATTTTCGGCCACATCGCCTGCGAAAAGAAAAGGCATTTGCGAGACGATGCCCAGTTGTTGGCGATAAGCCGCCAGATCGAAGCTGCGGATGTCCTGGCCGTCCACCAGGATGCGACCCGCCTGGAATTCGTAAAAGCGGGCGATGAGTTTGGCGATGGAGGATTTGCCGGCGCCGGTGTGTCCCACCAGGGCGATGGTCTCGCCCGCCCGGATGTGCAAGTCGAAATGCGATAGCACATCCTCGCCCTCGATATAACGAAAGGTGACATCCTGGAAGCGGATATCGCCCGCCAGGGGCGGGGGCGCGATGCGGGCGATTTGCACCACGTTGGGTTCGGCTTCGATGAGGGCGAAGATGCGCTCCGCCGCGGCCAGCCCCGCCTGGATCTGGGCGGAGAACGCGGCCAGGTTCAACACGGGAAAAAAGAAGCGGTCGAGGCTGGTGAGGAAGAGATACCATGCCCCCGCGGTGACAATGCCCTGCATCACCGTGAGACCGCCAGCATAGACCAGGCCCGCGGTGGCCACCCCTCCCAAGCCATTGAGCAGGGGAAAGACGGAAGAGAGCACGAAGCCACGACGAACATTGACCTGGTAGCTTTCCTCGTTGGCGCTTTCAAATTCTCCATAGATGGCGGCTTCCTGCCGATAATTTTTGGCTACGGCAATGCCGCCGATGCTTTCTTTGATTTTGGCGTTGACATAAGCCATGGCCCGCATCCCCAGCCGGGTGTATTTGCGCATCACATTGCGCAGGGCGCTGGCGGCAAAAAAGAGCACGGGGAGAAAGAGAAAGATGCCCAGGGCCAGACGCCATTCGGTTTTGATGAGAAACGCGGCCAGGATGAAGGCCTGGATGAATTGCGAGGTGACGTCGGTGACCAGGGTGACGACTTCGCCAAAGTCTCGGGTGTCGGTGGTGATGCGGGAGACGATGCGTCCGGACGAGTATTTGTCGAAGAAGGAGAGATCGTGGTTGACCGAGGCCCGAAACGCGTCGGTGCGCAGGGTCAGCACCACATCGCCGATGGTGCGCACAGTCATGCGGCGGCGCACCCAGTTGGCGCCCCAGGCCAGCACCCCGAAAAGAAAGACCGCAGAGGTGAGAATCGCCAGCAGAACGGGATTGTCCTGCGCTTGCAGCATATCGATGCCGCGTCCCACCAGCACCGGCAGACTGGCATTGGCGCCGGCGATGAGAATGAGCATGATCGAGATGAGGATGAGACGCCTGGCGTGGGGCTTGAAGTACGCGCCGATCCCTTTCAACAGCTCTTTGTCGCTGTATTGGCGGTCGTAGCCTTCGGTGTCGAGGTTGGAGAAGAAGCCCATTTTGAAGTAATCAGTATTGGATCGACTGAAAAAAGATTGATCTCACGCAAAGCCACAAAGGCGCAAAGAAAAATACCAGGGTTTCGCCAAGAAAGACTGGCTGAACCCCATCATTTTTGCTGTTTCAGCTACTGTCACTGCTGATTCCGACCTTTTTTCAGGAGAGCCAGTATTCAGTAATCAGTTTCAGAGGCGCAGGATGCCGCTGATAACTGATCACCGATTACCTTTCATGCGTCAGCCAGTGAAAATGCGTTGGTATGCGTCGGAGGTGCGGAGCAGGGTCTCGTGGTCGCCGATGGCCTCGATGCGGCCTTTGCGCAGGACGATGATGAGATCGGCCCAGCGGATTTGGGAGAGGCGGTGGGTGATGATGAAGGTGGTGCGGCCTTTGGAGGCGGCGAAGATGGCCCGCTGGATTTTGTCTTCGGTGGCGCTGTCGATGGCGCTGGTGGAGTCATCGAGAATGAGGATGGCGGGATCGGTGAGGAAGGCCCGGGCCAGGGCTAGCCGTTGCCGTTGACCGCCCGAAAGGGTGACCCCGCGTTCGCCGATGACGGTGTGGTAGCCATCTTTGAAAGTGAGGATGAAGTCATGGGCCTGGGCCGCCTTGGCGGCGGCAATGACCTCCTCCAGCGTGGCGTCGGGCCGCCCGAACGCGATATTTTCGGCGATGGAGCGGGAGAAGAGGAAAATATCCTGTTCGATGATGGAAATCTGGCGGCGCAACGCTTCCATATCCCATTCTCGCACATCCACGCCATCCACCAGCACCCGACCGGCGGTGACGTCGTAGGTGCGGTTGATGAGCTTGACCAGGGTGGTCTTGCCGGCGCCGGTCTGCCCCACCACGGCCACGCGCTGACCGGGATGGACGCGGAAGGAGATGTCGTGCAGCACCGGTTCGGTCTCGGCGGGATAAACGAAATTGACGTGATCGAAGACGACCTCTCCCCGCATTGCTTCGGCGTAGCCGCCCGCATTCTGATCGATTTCGGTCTCGGTGTTGATAAGCTCCAGGATGCGCCGGGCCGCGGACACGCCCGACGAGACCCGCGAGTAGGCGAACAAGGAGATAAAGGTGGGGAATCCCAGCAGCGCCAGCAGGCCCATGTAGGCCACCACATCTCCGGTGTTGATAAGCCCACGGCGGAAAAGAATCACCGCGTGCAGAAATCCGGCGGCGTTGGTCAGGGCCAGTAGCAGCAGGGGCGTAAAACGGGCCTCGACATCGCCCTGATGCACGAAAGCGTCGCGGAAGCTGCGGGCGACCTTCTCGAACCGCCGCACTTCCTGCTCCTCCTGGGCCGCGCCCTTTACCGTCTCGATGCCATCCAGCACCTCCGCCAGACGCGTGTTCATGACGCCAAACGAGTCTCGCACCTTGCGGGTGATGGGCTGCAATTCGTGCAGATATTGGGCCAGAGCCAGGACGTAGAGAACGGAGAAGGCTGCCGGAGCCAGCATCAGCGCCGGATGGTAGCGGGGAGCCATCACCAGGGGCATGAACATGAACATCAGCGAACCGATGACCAGATTCACGCCCGGATTGAACATGAAGTTGATCTCCCGCACATCGTTGGTGGCCCGGGCCATGGTGTCGCCCACCGGCTGCAGGCTGTGGAAGGTCATGCTCTTGCCCAGCAGGCTCACATATAGCTCGTCCCGGATGTCCCGCTCCAGGCGCTGACCGATGAGCTCGGCGCTGAAGTTGCGCATCAGTTGCAGACCGCTGCGCAGCAATTGCGAGAGAAGAATGAGGATCGCTGCGCGCAACAGGATGGGGAGCAGGGGCGGATGGGCCAGAATGCCGTTGAACGCCTGTCCGGTGAGGATGGGGATGGCCGAGGCCAGCAGAGCATTGGAAAAAGCGCCGAAGATCAGGAGCAGCCACAGATGCCAGTATCGCATGGCGTGAGAGAACAACCAGCGCACCGGGCCCCCATGGTTGGCGTGATAACGATCCGGAACAGCGAATTCGGCGTGATGGTGTGGCGTTATTGATGAGGTGATGGATGCCATAGCGTTTGTCATTATACCCCAAAGACAAGCCCCAACGCTATCATTTTTAACGTGAAGCATGCGTCTCAATTTGGGACGCGTCGCAAAAAGACTTTCAAGACCTCACAGACCTTGATGGTCGCCAATGCAAGACGCCATTTTTGGGGCTTCGCCCCACCGGAGTCATTCTTCTGGCGTCAGTTCGAAGCTGAATTTTCCCAGCAGCGACGACGGTCCCGAGATGTCGCCCGCGGTGTTCTGACTACGCACCTGATAAAAAGTGGCGCCTCCCTCTGCGCCAACATCTGCGTCCTCCCAGATGGCGACATCGGTGGCGTCGTAGAAAAACTGAACGGGCGGGGTGAAGTCGGGCGCATTGCTGCGGTAGATGCGGTAGCTGAGTTGAGTCTGTGTTGGCCATTGGATGATTACGTCATCGCCATCCAGTGAGATGACGGCGTTGGGCGCGGGCGGGGGCTGGATGGCGGGAAGATCGGGGTCGAGCAGCCACAGCCGCCCCATCGCCCCGCGATCGCCCGCCACGATGCGGTCGGCGTCGGACCAGTAAGCCAGGGTGAAGAACTCCCGGTCGGAGGCCGCCAGCGTCTCCCATGTGATGAGATCGCTGGTGCGCATGATGCGGCCATGATCGGCGGTGATGTAGAGCCGGTTTTGGGCGTCGATGGCAAAGGGGTTGTAGGCCCATGCCTGAGCGTGAAATCCGGGGAAAATGTGGGTGCTAACGCTGCCGTCGGTGTGCAAAGCCAGCACGCCATCCAGAGCGGAGCCGATGATCAGCAATTGATCGTTGTAAATGAAAAGCCGGCTGCGGCATTGGGTGTAGCCGGTAAAAGGGGAGAGGCGAGCCCAATTCGCGCCGTCATCAGAGCTTTCCGCCAGGCCGCACGGTTCGCCATATTCATCGTTCCAGATGGCGTAGAGTTTGTTGTTGAACTGGATGATGTCGTAGGTGCGATAGTCGCCCACGCCGGCATTCTTGTCTGCGATACGCGTCCAGTCGTTTCCCAGATCGTTGCTGCGAAAGACTTCGCCCGTCCAGGTTTCATAGTCGCCCAGGTGTGAACTGACCGCCGCATAAAGTCCGGCGGTCGTCGATTCCAGTCCCCACGCGTGGATGACATTGGGCAAATTGCGATGTTTGGTCATGATGCCCGTGGTGGGGGTGTAGACGTAGGTGTTGCCCCAATCCCACTGGCTGCCGCCCGACTCCGCCGGATCGGTGGGATCGGCGCCCGGAATATGGATCACGGGGCGGGCGATGTCGGGCGTCATATCGATGAAACCCTGCTCGGTGGGCTGGTAAAGCGCTGTGAGCGCGCCGGATTGGTAGCGGGCGAATAGCGCGCCGTTGAATTCGGCGGGCCGAGCCTTGCCAAAGCCCAGATAGAGTGCTTCATCCCATGGCAGGATTTTATAATCGCCGAAATAGCTGTCATCGGGCTCGTAGCCGGTGTTATCCTCGAACCATTGGGCGTAATCGCAGCCCGGCAGCATATCGACCAGGTTATGCACGCCCGGCGCTTCGGGGGATGTGAGCTGGCAATCGGGCGGTCCTGGCGGCGTGGGCGTAGGCGTAATAGCGACCTGAGTCGGATCCGCCTGCACGAAATTGCTGCATGAGACCATGAGAACCGTGAGGAGGGTGGCGGCCAGAACCAGCAGGATGTATCGCATGGAATTGTTGAGGCGAGTGATGGGAGGGGCGTCTGCCGTTATCCTATCATGCCGCCCGGATTCATACAACAGCGGCAGAAGCGGCAATGCGAAAACCGGGGCTTCGCCCCGGAGCGGGCGTCATGCGTTGGTGGGGCGCCAGACTTTTGCGAGGCTATTCGAAAATGGAGGGTCGCCCAGCAAGCTCTCCCAAATCTGTGCACGATGCCTTGAAACCTGCTATACTTGGCTCTTGTCTTTTCCTCGTGCACGATACTTCTATCAAAATGACCATGCAATCAAAATCCCGAAAATATCTTTCCACACTACTTCTTATTCTGCTTCTGGCAGTGGCGCTGGCCGCGTGCGGCGGCTCCAAAGCCACGCCCGAGCCCACAGTGGTCCCGCCGCCCACCTGGACGCCTACGCCCGTGAACGTGCAGATGGTGAGTGTGGACGCCACGCCCACGCCCGAGCCCACGCTGGCCCCCACCCAGCCGCCTGCGCAACCCACGCAGCCGCCCGCGCCCGAGCCGCCCACCGATACGCCGCCTCCGCCGACCGCTACGCCGGTTCCTGTGGCAAAAGTTATTGTCACCGCGCCCCAGGCCAATCTGCGCCAGGGCCCGGGCACAGCGCACCCCAAAGCGGGCGTCGTCAAGCAGGGCAATGAATTTGTGGCGTTGGGCAAAAACCCCGCGGGCGACTGGTGGCAGATTCAGGTCAACGGCCAGCCCGCCTGGATTTTTGGCAATCTGGTGCGGGTGGAGAATCCCGATGTGGTGCAGGTGGCCGAAAATATCCCCACGCCGCCCCCTGCGCCCACCCAACCGCCGCCCCCGCCGCCCACGGCCACGCCCAAGCCCGCCGCGCCCGACCCCTGCGCCAATATCGGCGGCGATGGCTGCAAATGGCACCTGCGGGGCGGGCCCGCCTTTTCTCCCAACACCTTTGGCCTCAAGCTAACCTTCGGTTTCGTGCATGGCGGCCGTGGCGATGAGCCTCAGGGTAGCTATTTTGTGTGGCTGGAGAAAAACGGCGTCAAACTGCCGGTCTCCGACAGCGTGCGCAGCGTCACCGGCGCCATGCGCAACGGCCCCAACGGCCCCTACAACTACGAATACAGCATCGGTTTGGGCGATTTACCCGACAAAAATCCGGCAGGCTGTTACACCGGCTGGGTGCTGGATGGCAACGGCGAGCGCGACAGCCAAAACTTCCAGTTCTGCGTGCCCGAAGGCCAGGGCGAGGTGTGGATGCTGTTCGACCAGAGTTGATGTCAGGATCGAATGAAAAAGTTTTGTCTCAGCCAGGACGATCAAAAAGATGGCAGGGTTTCGCCAAGAAAAAATGACTGAAGCCCTGCCATCTTTGCTGATTATTTTGGCGTCAATTCATCTTCGGACCTTGTTTCAGTGGAATCACCGTTCCCCGCAAAATCATCTGACAATCACTGGCGTATTGAATCGTAAATGTATTTCTCAAATCGAGTGAAATCGTCGAGATGATTTTGTAACGTCATGTACAAGATGTCGGCATCAATTTCCCAATAAAGATGCACCAGCCGGTTTCTCATTCTTGCCATTTTCTGCAAGGTGGGCAGAAAATCCTCGGGAACAATATGATTTTCTGCCAAAATTGTGAATGAATCGGCATAGGATTGTGGCGCCCGATAGCCCTGCCGGGCGATGAAATGATTTGCCAGATCGATGCAACTTTCGATGGCGACTTGCAGATAATACTTCGCAGCGCCGGTCATCAGCGGGTCATCCATGAACGCATCTGGTTCGAGAGCAGCCAAGCGATGTAGCTGTTCGAGATAGCCATCGAGGTTGTGAAAGATATTTTCTACTATCCTCTTATCAATCATGGTCATTCATTCCTCTGATTGGCCTTTTCTTCCATGCGCTGAAAAAATGCCTGCTGCATCTGCTGCAAAACGGGCTCAAAATCAAAATAGCGCTTGCGAGTCTGCACCTCATACTGCACCCGGAAATCTTCATCTTTGGAAAAAAGCAAACTTCCTTCCGTCACCACCTGGCCTTGCACGCTCAACGGAGCGTTATCAATGCTGCGCACATCAGCATTGCTAATGCGACAATGGTTTTCGATAGCCACCTCGATCTCCAACTCCAGCATGAATCGCTGATAAGGCGACAGGTTTTCTTCAGGATTCAATACCAACGCAATATCGACATCGCTCAGAGACGTCATGGCGCCAGTCGCCACAGAACCATAAACGTAAGCTATCATCACCGGATGGTTTTGCAGGATGCCCGGCAGACACTGCCGCAGTTGTTGTATAATTTGTCGGGGCGTTGACAGAGTTCTGGTGGAAGTTCTTTGCATTGTGAATTCTCGCCTCAATGATCACCATAAATGGGACGCTGGGTTGCATTTTGACGATTCAAATTATAGCATGAGAGCCAAATTTTTGATAATATAATTTGTTGGAGCCATTACGGCGATATTTTATCCATTCAATTTTCAATTCTGATTATCTATTCACATTATCTTCCCATGTCTACTAAAACCAGCGAAGAAATCCGAGAAGCTTTTCTTTCATATTTCGAACAAAACGGCCACCAGCGAGTGCCCAGCTCCTCCCTGGTGCCCCACAACGATCCCACTCTGCTGCTGACCAACGCCGGCATGGTGCAGTTCAAGGATGTGTTCCTGGGGCTGGAGCAGCGCCCCTACCAGCGCGCCACCACCTGCCAGAAGTGTATGCGCGTCTCCGGCAAGCATAACGATCTGGAGAACGTGGGCCCGTCGCCCCGGCATCACACCTTTTTCGAGATGCTGGGCAATTTCAGCTTCGGTGATTATTTCAAAGAAGGCGCCATCCGTTACGCCTATGAATTTTTGACCGGCGTGCTGGGGCTGGACCCCGAACGCCTTTACTACACCGTACACACATCCGATGATGACGCCTTCGATATCTGGACCAAGCAGATGGGCATTGCGCCCGAGCGGGTCTATCGCATGGGCGATGAGACCAACTTCTGGTCCATGGGCGATGTCGGGCCTTGCGGGCCCACCAGCGAGATCCACTACGACTGGGGACCCGAAGCCTGTACTTGCGGCGATCCCAACTGCTCGGTGCTGCTGGATAACGGCT
>JALSPL010000195.1 GCA_026985975.1 Anaerolineae bacterium
CAACTGGCGGAACACATCACCAATCTCGTCCGTCACGACATCATTCTATCCGATATTTCGGTCAGCGGCGAGATTAGCAACTTCGTGCGGGCCAAGTCGGGCCATCTCTACTTCTCGCTCAAGGACGAAAAGGCGACCATCGCCTGTGTGATGTGGCGCGGGCGGGCCGCGGGCCTGGTGGAGACGCCGCGGGAGGGACAGCGGGTTATCGCCCGCGGACATATCGATTTTTACGCGCCGCGCGGCAATCTGCAATTCATCGTCCACGCCATGACGCCCGCGGGCGGCGTGGGCGAGCTCTACCGCCGTTTCGAGGCCCTCAAACGCCAGCTTCAGGCCGAAGGCCTGTTCGATGAGGCCCGCAAACGCCCGCTGCCCATGCCCCCGCGGCGCATCGCCGTGGTCACATCGGCCACGGGCGCGGCCCTGCGCGACATCCTGCGAGTGCTGCGCACGCGCTGGCCCCTGGCCGACGTGCTCATCGCTCCCGCTCTGGTGCAGGGGGCCGAAGCGCCCGCCTCCATCCTGGCGGCGCTGTATCAGCTCTACCAGCGGGAGGACATCGACGTCATCATTCTGGCCCGGGGCGGCGGCTCCATCGAGGACTTGTGGGCCTTCAATGATGAGGGCGTGGCCCGCATGGTGGCCGAATCGCCTGTGCCGGTGGTGACGGGCGTGGGCCACGAGACCGATTTCACCATTGTGGACTTTGTGGCCGACCATCGGGCGCCCACGCCCAGCGCGGCCGCAGCCGCGGTCACGCCCGACATCACTGAATATCGTCGTCTATTGGCGGGTTATGAGCAGCGCCTGGTCGATCTCATCAATAGCGCCATCGACCAACGACGGCTGAAGGTGGAGCGATTACAGGCCACACTGCGCCAGCACGCCCCCCTCTATCGCATTGATCAGCAGCGCTTGCTGGTGGATGACCTGACCCGACGACTGACTGCCAACCTGACCCACCGCCTGCAACGGCGCCGTCTGAAAGTGGACGGCCTGAGACAACGACTGGCCGCTCTGAATCCCAAGGCGGTGCTGGCCCGGGGCTACGCCATCGTGCAGGACGAAGCGGGCGACGTCATTTACTCCATTGCACAGACGTATCCCGGCCAACGGGTGAAAATCACTGTATCGGATGGAAGCGTTTTGGCGCGTGTGGATAAGACTGACTGATTTGAGGTGAGGATATTCGGAAAAGGGGATATTCCTTTGGGGTAAAATTGACAAGGATGAAAATGTATAGTAAGCTTGCATCCATTGTGTTGTGAAAAAATTGTATGTCTGTGGTGTTTGATTTTATCCTTGCTCGTCGTACATTTTCGCCCATATCGCTGTCGCTAAGACAGCTTTTTTCGTTTGTTTAACTGCATTCATTCCTGATTTTCTGATTATTCAACGCCTTCGCTCTCTCCGAAGGAGGTGATTGCCATCAGAGACGACCTGATCCGTCCAGGGGACGATGTTGCATTGCTCTGGCGGCTTTTTGCGCGTCTTGTTTGGGGGCCGCCGGGGTAAAAGAAAAAGCCAATCTCCTCTTTAATCTGCTGAACTTCACCGTCTTTGACGTCAACCTGTTTGACGCCATTATTCTCTTTATCTTTTATCCTTTGCCATTCCTTAATTTAGAGGAGGAACTCATGAGTCAGGAACAAAAGAAAGTCGAAATCGGCAGCGTCGAGTACGAAAAAGTCGGCGAGGAGTATCTTGAGAAGCGTTCATTGCAGAAAAAGGCGGGCTGGGTGCTTTTGTGGGGGTTGGGCGTAGGAGCCGTTATCTCGGGCGATTACTTTGGATGGAATTTTGGCCTTTCGGCAGCCGGTTTTTGGGGGCTGGCCATCGGCACCATCGCCATGGCGATCATGTATATCACCATGATGTACAGCCTGGCGGAGCTCTCTACGGCATTGCCTCACGCTGGCGGGCCTTATTCCTTCGCCCGACAGACCATGGGCCCATGGGGCGGGTATCTCACCGGTCTGGCTGTGGTCATCGAATATGTGATTACGCCCGCAGTCATTGTCGTCGGCATCGGCGGCTACTTGCATTCGGTGTGGCCCTCGGTGCCGTTGTGGATGTGGTGGGTGCTGGCCTACGCAATTTTCGTCGGCATCAACATCTGGGGCGTGGAATTAACCCTCAAAGTCTCATTGGTCGTGACCATTTTGGCGACGCTGGTCCTGTTCATTTTCTATATCGCCGCGCCGCTTTCGGGGGCCTGGCATTGGGATTTGCTATTCAACATCGAACCAGCGCCCGGTCATTCCGCCACTGGATTGCCATTTGGCTGGTTCGGGGTGTTTGCGGCTTTACCATTCGCCATCTGGTTTTATCTGGCTATCGAGGAGCTGCCCCTGGCTGCTGAGGAAGCGGAGGATGTGAGCCGGGACATGCCCAAAGCCATGCTGCTGGGCATCGGCGCCCTGGTGTTGCTCTCCTTCCTCACCCTCATCTTCAACTCAGGCGTAGGGGGCGGAGCCGCCGCAATCGGCCAGTCGGATGCGCCTCTGGCGGAGGGCTTCCAGGCTGTGTTCGGCATCGGCGCAGCTTCCATCATCCTCACCCTCATCGGCCTCACGGGCCTCATCGCCAGCTTCCACTCCATCATCTACGCCTATGGCCGCCAGATCTTCGCCCTCTCTCGGGCGGGCTACTTCCCCCGCTTCTGGTCGCTGACGATGGAAAAACGACACACCCCCTATGTGGCGTTGATTGGCGGCGCCGTTTTCGGACTCATCATCGCCTTCATTCTCGATAAATGGGGGACAGGCATTCTGGGCGCGGCGCTACTGAACATGGCTGTATTCGGCGCTGTGATTTCCTATGTGTTGATGATGGTCAGCTATATCATCTTCAAGCGCCGCCAAAACGTGGATCGGCCCTATGTGAGCCCGGGCGGCACTTTCTTTGCCTGGATAGCGCTGGTGTTGGCCGCGTTGGCCGCGATTTCGACGTTGGCGAATCCCGATTATCGTCCCGGCGTCTATGGCGTGGCGGTCTTCTACATTTTGGGCGTCATTTACTTCTGGGTCTATGGCCGGCATCAGTTGGTGGCCGAAGCGCCCGAAGAAGAGTTTGCGCTCATCGAAGAAGCAGAAAAAGAACTTGCGTGATAGTCTTTCGTTGCTCCGGGAGATCGTTGCTATTCGCGTGGTCTCCCGGAGCAGCGCCACACCACCCAATGGCGCTGATGTGCAATGTTGGGTAAAACGCAGTAAAATAACAGATACTCGTTGTCTGGCTCAACGGACATCGTTGTCCAATCTTTACGTTCTAAAAGGAGTGAACAAATGGCATCCATTCAAATGATCGCACTGGGCATGGTTGAGACCAAAGGTCTTGTGGGCGCTATCGAAGCCGCCGACGCCATGGTCAAGGCCGCCAATGTCAAGCTCATCGGCAAGGAATATATCGGCGCGGGTTATGTGACGGTGATGGTGCGCGGCGATGTGGGCGCAGTGAAAGCAGCCACCGACGCTGGCGCCGCCGCGGCCCAGCGCGTGGGCGAGCTCATCAGCGTGCATGTGATTCCTCGCCCTCATGGCGACGTGGAGTTTATCCTACCCAAACTTGAGGCGTA
>JALSPL010000196.1 GCA_026985975.1 Anaerolineae bacterium
CCCCCCTTCCTGGAAGCCCCCACCGAGAGCTGGCAGCGCCCGGCCCAGCCCTACACCCGCTACGACGGCCTCACCTATTTCCGCATCAATGAACTGGGCGCCTATCTCTTCGGCCACAGCCGCCGTTACACTGTCCCGCGGGTGTGCACCGAGCGTTTCTTCATCATCGACGAGACCTACACCTTCCGCGCCGTGCGCAAACAGCTTTTGCCCTATCAGCGCCAGATACTGCCCTTGCTGGGCTCAGAGGGCGAAGATGGCCATTTCCATCTGGATAAAGCGGCGTGGTTGCAGGCCCAACAGACGGAAAACACGCTGAAAGAGCGCAAAGAGCTGCTGCTCGCCCGCCACGACGGGCCACTTTCTCCCGTCGTCGAAGACTGGCTGGAGCAAACCGAGAGCGACAGCGCCGCCTTGCGCAAGGGCCGCACCATGATCACCATCCAGGTGCGACGGCCCGAAGTGCGCAACGCCATCCTCGAAGACCCTGAACTCCGCCGCTATTGCCGTCTGCTGGATGATCGCACCCTGCTCATCCCCAGCTCCCGCGAGCGCGCCTTCACCCGCAAGGTGCTGCAATTGGGCTACGGCATCATCGGCGGCTCTAACGGCAAATAGTCTTTCACCACACTCACCCCACCACTGAACCATGCTTATTACCAACGGACGCATTCTGACTTTTGGCGACAACCATCGCCTCATCGAAAACGGAGCCGTGCTCATCCAGGATGACCGCATCGTCGAGGTCGATTTCAGTCACATTCTCGAAGAGAAACACCCGGAAGAAGAGCGCCTGGACGCCCGCGGCATGTTGGTCATGCCCGGCATGATCGTCTCTCACACCCATTTTTATGGAACCTTCGCCCGCGGCATGTACATCCCCGGCCCGCCCATGAAGGATTTTCCCGAGATTCTGCAACGTCTGTGGTGGCCGCTGGATCGGGCGCTGGATGAAGAGAGCGTGCGCTACTCCGCCCTCTCCCCCATCCTCGACGCCATTCGCTATGGCGCCACCACCCTCATCGACCATCACGCCAGCAATCGTTTCATCGACGGCTCGCTGGATGTCATCGCCGACGTGGTGGATGAAACCGGCATTCGCGCCGCCCTCTGCTACGAAGTCAGCGATCGCGACGGGCCCGAAGTGGCGCTGGCCGGGATCCACGAAAATGTGCGCTTCATCAAAAAAGCGCGGGAGATGGCGAATCCCCGCATCGCCGCCACCTTTGGCCTGCACGCGGCCCTCACCCTCAACGATGAGACCCTGGATCGCTGCGTGGCCGAAGCCGAAGCCATCGGGCACAAGGGCTTTCACATCCACGCCGCCGAAGGCTCCGCCGATCAGGAGCATTCCCTGGCGACCTACGGCGTGAGAACCATCGATCGTCTGGCCCGGCGCGGCATTCTGGGCCCGCACACCATCGTCGCCCACGCCATCGACATCGACCCCTGGGAGATGGCCCGGCTGCGAGAGACCGCAACCTGGGTCACCCATCAGCCCCGCTCCAACATGAACAACGCCGTGGGCGTGGCCGACATCCCCGCCATGCTGCGGGGAAACATGAAGGTGGTTTTGGGCAACGACGGCTTCTCCAACGACGTCTTCGAGGAGATGCGCGTGGCTTATCTGCTGCACAAAGCCGCCCGCAACGACCCCCGCGTCCTCCCCGCCGACCAATTGCTGGATATCGTCATGCAAAACAACGCCGCCCTGGCGCAGCAATTCTTCGGGCGGACCTTCGGCAGACTGGAACCGGGCGCTGTGGCCGATGTGATTCTGGTGGATTACGATCCCCCCACGCCCCTCAGCGTCGATAACTTCCCCTGGCACATCATCTTCGGCTTCGACGGTCGCAAAGTGGACACCACTATCGTGGGCGGGCGCATCCTCATGCGTCACGGCGTCATCCCGCACCTGGACGCCGAGCGCATCTACGCTCGCAGCCGTGAAGTCGCCCAGGCCACATGGCAGCGTTTTTGGGCGCTGTCGCAGTAGGCGCAGAATCAGCGCTTCTCCGCCATCGCCGCTTGCACGGCCCGCAGATAACCATCCGCCACCGCCGTGGGATGATAATTCTCGCGGGCGAAGCGGGCGGCGTTGGCTCCCAGCTCGGCCGCGTGGGCAGGGTCGGCTAACAAGCGGGCCAGGCCCGCGGCCAGGGCGGCGGCATCCTCGCTGGGGGCCAGATAGCCGGTCACGCCCGGCTGCACCATGCTGGCCACCCCGCCCACCTCGGTGGCCACCACGGGCCTGCCGGTGGCCATGGCCTCGGCGATGACCATGGGCGCGTTTTCCATGCGAGAAGCCAGCAAAAATATCTGCGCCCGCGCCATGGCCGCCCTGATCCCCGCCTGATCGGTGGGGCCCAGAAAATGAATGGCGTCTCCCAGCGGCGCGGCCAGGGCCTGCAACCGCCGCGTGAAGTCGGGATCGACATCGGTGCGGCCGATGATGTGCAGTTGAAAATCGGGGAAATCGGGCCTGAGCAGCGCCACGGCGCGGATGGCGACATCGACGCCCTTGCGTTTGTTGAGATGTCCCACCAGCAGCGCCTGGCCCGGCTGCGGCGGGGCCGCGGGCTCGAAGAAACGGGGTGAGATGGGATTGTTGACGCGGTGAAAGCGGGCGCGGGTGCGATGACCGTAAATCGCCGCCATCTGATCCGAAATAGCGATGATGTGACGCACTCGTTGCAACATCCGCCACTCCAGCCAGATCTCCGTCAGCGAAGCTGTGCGGGCGAAGAGCCCCCGCCGGGTCCAGAATTCCTTGCGAGGCATGCCATGAATGGTGTGCACCACCGGGATGTCCAGATCGCAGGCGGCCAGGGCGAAGGAAGGATGATGAGAGATGACTGCATCGGGCTTGAACCGTTGCAGCCATGTGCGGGCGATCTTCTCGGTCTGGACGATGTTGGGAATGAAGCGTTTTTGGGCCGCGGGCAGGTTGTGCAGTACGAAACCCGGAAATTTCGTCACGCCGGGCGGTGCGATCTGGCGGTGTTGCACGACGTGAATTTCGAGATGCGGGCGTCGGGCCAGCGCATCCACCAGATTGACATTGACGCTCTCGATGCCGCCGGAGGGCGCCCGCCCCGGCGGTGGATAATGTCCCATCACGGCCAGACGCAGGTTTTTTTCAGACATTGAGACGCGTCCTTTGACAAAGAGAGGAGGGGGGGATAGAATGGTGCGGTTTCATCAACATGCTTCTTTTCAAACGCCATCAACGACAGCGTCATACATCATAACTGGACACTGACGTTTTTTGCTTTGAACTCAGTTTCACTCGGATTGTTACTGATAATCTCTTCCCAGGAGACGAAAATGGACGAATGTAGACGAAAAGTGACGATTCTTTTTCGTCAATCTTCGTCCTTTGGTCTATTTTCGTCAGATCATTGGATATGATGCGTACGAATCCAGGCGCAATTTCATTTTCGCCAGACTCCAGATCATAATTTTATGGATATCCATCTTGAGACATTGACTGCCGACAGGTTCGATGATTATCTGGCTTTTGTCAGACAAATTTACCCGCAACGCCGTTACGCTGCACAGCGTTTTGCTACGCAAGT
>JALSPL010000197.1 GCA_026985975.1 Anaerolineae bacterium
AGGATGTGCGTAACCATCCTATGCCCGATCCCTTCGCCGAGGGACGTTTCGATGACGCCAGAGAGATCATCGCCCAATACAAGGACGATTACTTCATCATCGGCGATCTGGAACTGACCATGTTCGAGATGTCATGGCACATGGTGGGGCTGGAGAAATTCCTGATTGATATGGCCATGGGCGAGGATTATGTGGTAGCCCTGCTGGATCGGGTCAAGGAATTCAGCCTGGGCATCGCCCGGCAGTTGGTCGAGCTCGGCGTCGACGCTATCTGGTTCGGCGATGATTTCGGCGCTCAGAACGGCATGATGATCTCGCCCCGCATGTGGCGCAACATCTTCAAGCCCCGCTACGCGGAACTTTGGCAGGAAGTGCGCAACATGAACGCCGACGTCCTCATCGCCTATCACACCGACGGCGCGGTGGCGCCTATTTTGGGCGATCTGGCCGAGATAGGCATGGATGTGTTCAATCCCGTGCAGCCCAACGTGCCCGGGCATGATCCCCGGGAGCTGAAAGACAAATTCGGCGATAAAATGGCCTTTTGGGGCGGCATCGATCAGCAGCGCCTGATGCCCGAGGGCACGCCCGCAGAGATCGAGGCTGATGTGGCGGAGAAAATCCGCATTCTGGGCGAGGGCGGCGGCTACATGTGCGCTCCAGCCCACATCGTCCAGGCTGACGTCTCAATGGAAAACATGGAGGCTTTCATCGCCGCCGTCAAAAAACATGGCGCTTATGAATAGGTGGAGAAAATGACCGTTCAACCGACCGAAAAACAGATTGTGAAAGCCTATGAGCTGGCCCGGGAACGCTACGCCGCCCTGGGCGTGGATACCGACGCCGCCCTGGCGCAGCTCTCGCAAATCGCCATCAGTCTGCACTGCTGGCAGGGCGACGATGTGGGCGGCTTCGAGGACCCCGACGCTGAATTAAGCGGCGGCATCGCGGTCACCGGCAGCTATCCGGGCAAGGCCCGCACCGCCCAGGAGCTGCGACAGGACCTGGATGTGGTTTACAGCCTGCTGCCCGGCGACCATCGTCTCAACCTCCACGCTATCTACCTGGAGGCCGACCGTAAAATCGCGCGCAACGAAATCCGGCCCGAGCATTTTCAGGGCTGGGTGGATTGGGCCAAAGCCAACAACCACGGCATCGATTTCAATCCCACCCTTTTTTCTCATCCCCTGGCCGATGACGGTTTCACCCTGGCCCATCCCGACCCGGGCGTGCGTCAGTTCTGGATCGAGCATTGCATCGCCAGCCGGGAGATCGGCGATTTCTTCGGGCGGGAGTTGGGAACGCCCTGCGTCACCAATGTCTGGATTCCTGACGGCTACAAGGACGCGCCCGCCGATCGGCTGGCCCCCCGCCAGCGTTTGATGGCGTCGTTGGACCAGATTTTCGCCAAAAAGTTGGCCCACAACCTGGACGCCGTGGAAGCCAAGCTCTTCGGCATCGGCTCCGAGAGTTACGTCGTCGGCTCCCACGAATTCTACCTGGGCTACGCGGTCTCGCGGGAGGATGTGCTTCTCTGTCTCGACAGCGGCCACTTCCATCCCACCGAAAGCATCGCCGACAAGATCAGCTCGGTCATGCTTTATGTGGACGAATTGCTGCTGCATATCAGCCGCGGCGTGCGCTGGGATAGCGATCATGTGGTCACCCTCAACGATGACGCCCTGGCTATCCTGCAAGAGGTGGTGCGGGGCGGATTTCTGGATAGGGTGCACATCGGGCTGGATTTCTTCGACGCCAGCATCAACCGCATGGCCGCCTGGACTATTGGCGCCCGCAATGTGCTCAAGGCCCTGCTCATCGCTTTGCTGGAGCCTGCCGACAAACTTCGTGAACTGGAGCTATCGGGAGATTACACTGCTCGCCTGGCCTATCAAGAGGCGTTGAAAATGATGCCCTTTGGGGCGGTTTGGGGTTATCATTGTGTGCAGGCAGGCGTGCCAGCGGGCCTGGGCTGGCTGGACGTCATCAAAGATTATGAAGCCAACGTGCTGGCCCGGCGCGACTGACGCGTCCAAATCCTTCTACACTCCATGATTTCAGGTCGCTTCCATGACATCGACTGCAAAAGAAAGTCTCCACGCCCTCGTTCAGCTCACCGGATTTCTCGGCGATCCGGCCAACGACTTCGCCATTCTGGGCGAGGGCAACAGTTCGGCGAAAATAGATGAGAACACCTTCTGGGTGAAGGCCAGCGGTGTGGAGATGCGCACCGTTCAGCCAGATAGTTTCGTTCAGGTTCGGTTCGAGCCGGTGCTCGCCATGCTCGATGGCCCCGACCTGAGCGATGAGGAAATCCGGCAGGCGTTGAGCGAGGCCAAGGCCGATCCGGGCATTGTTGCGCATCCTTCGGTGGAGACTTCCTTTCACGCGTTGTGCCTTTCTCTGGATAATGTCAACTTTGTCGGACACACCCATCCCACGGCAGTCAATGCCATTGCCTGTTCGGTGGGATTCGAAGAGGCGTTCAGCGGGCGGCTTTTCCCGGATGAGATCGTGGTCTGCGGCCCGGCGCCGGTGTTGATCCCCTACATCGATCCCGGCCTGCCATTGGCCCGCGAAATCCGACGGCGCATCGACGCCTATCGCGACGCGTACGGCGAATCGCCCCGGGTCATCCTCATGCAAAATCATGGCATGATCGCATTGGGGGCCACGGCCAAACAGGTGATGAACATCACCGCCACCATGGTCAAGACCGCCCGCATCCTGTTGGGAACATACGCCCTGGGCGGGCCGCATTTCATGTCTGAGGACGCGGTGCGGCGCATTCACACCCGCCCGGACGAGCATTATCGTCAGCGGCTGCTTGCCGGCGAGTAGGCAAGCGTTATTATCGAAACGCCAGCAGCCCGAAGGCCTCGGGGCGGCGCTTGACCACCTTGAAGCCCGCTTCCTGCAGGCGGCGGGCCGCTGAGCGGGCCACATTCCGTCCCGACTTGCTGCGCAAATCCCCGATGTAGTGGAACAACCGCCCGCCCCGTTTCAGCACCCGGTGTAATTCGCGGTAATACTCGCTGCTGTAAAGATGTCCGGCCAGATTGAACATGGGCGGGTCGTGGATGATGCGATCGAAGGACGCATCCTCGAAATCGAAGACATGCTCGAAACTGTCACCGATGAGCCGGGTGATGTTGGGGTTTTCGAACAGCGCCCGGGACCAGGGATTTTTCCGGCAGATCTCGATGACCGCCGGGTCCAGCTCGATGGTGACGACCTCTGTCGCCCTTTGTGCGGCCAGGCTCGCGGTGTAGCCCAGGCCCGTGCAGGTATCCAGCACCCGCCCCCGGGGGGAAGCCGCCCTGATTTTGCTGCGGGCGTCGGCCATGGGGTCGGTGTTCTTGATGCGGTGCATGGGGATGCCCGAGATCAGCATGGTGGGCGCGCCCTCGGTGGGCATCAGCGAGTAGAGCCGCCCGTAGGTCTCGGAAAAGACCTGCACCTTCTCCACCCCGGCATCGGTGATCTCGAACACCGCCTGCGGGTTGGCGTGGATGTGCGCCACGTCCTCCCAGCTCAGGCTTGCGCCCGCGGGCAGCAGCACGCGCTCGGGCGTG
>JALSPL010000198.1 GCA_026985975.1 Anaerolineae bacterium
ATGGCTAAAATTCTGGTCGTCGATGACGAACCCGCAATCGTTGAGTTGGCGCAACTTTATTTGCGCAAGGACGGCTTCGAGACGATCACAGCCCGGGATGGCGTTGAGGCGCTGGTGCAGGTGAAACGAGCCCGGCCGGATCTGGTGATCCTGGATCTGATGCTGCCGGGCCTGGATGGCTGGGAGGTGTGCCGGCGTCTGCGCGCCGAGAGCGACATCCCCATCATCATGCTCACGGCCCGCAGCGAGGATGTGGACAAGATCGTGGGATTGGAATTGGGGGCGGATGATTACGTTACCAAACCCTTCAATCCGCGAGAGCTGTCGGCCCGGGTGAAGGCCATTTTGCGTCGGGCGCAACGACCTTCAGAGGTTGTAAGCAACGGCGATCAGTTGATCCTGGGAGATGTGAAGATCGATGTTGCACGGCGAGTTGTGACGGTCGACGGCGAAACCGCGATTTTGCGGGCCAGGGAGTTCGATTTGTTGTTGACGCTGGCCCGAAATCCCTCTATCGTATTGAGCCGCGAGCAATTGTTGAATCAGGTGTGGGGTTATGATTATGTTGGCGGCACCCGCACCGTGGATGTGCATATCGCCGGACTGCGGCAAAAGCTGGAGCGCGGGCGGGCGAAAATCGAGACGGTGTGGGGGATTGGCTACAAGTTGGTCGTAGAAGACGATGACTAGATCCCTGCGCTTTCGCCTTTTTCTTTCGTATGCAGCCATTACGCTGATCATCCTGCTGGCCGCCGGACTGACGTTGGGGCTGGTCTGGCAGGGGGTGCAGGCGCGCATCATACGCTCGCGTCTCAGCGCCTCGCTGCCTCTGACCCAGAGAGTGGTGCACGGCATGTTGCGCCAGGGCGTCGCCCCCGAAAAGATTGCAGAACAGATTGCGGATGATTTCGCCAGGCGTCACGCCCGTTTGCTGTTGGTTCGACACGGCCGCATCATCGGCGACACCGCTGATGGGGCGCTGGTGGGACAGGTCATCTCCAACCGTCTGCCCAATGGGGGAAAGCGCCCCACAGAGCGGCAGACGGGCGGCGTTTTCCTCGGGTCTGACGGCCATAAGTATTTTTTCGCACTGGCGTCCCTTCAGCCTCCGCCTGACGCTGCTGATCGTTCTCCAATTTGGGTCGTGCAGATAGCCCGGCGGCGTTTTTTGGGGCTGAATGAAGAGATGGCGGCGCCTCTGCTCTGGGCCGCGCTGGCGGCATTGCTGGTGGGATTGGCCTTTTCCTGGCTCATCAGCCGCTGGATCACCCGCCCGCTCACTGCTATCGCCCGCGCAGCCGATGAAATCGCCCAGGGCAATCTCGATTTTCAATTACAGGTTTCGGGCCCGACCGAAGTGGAGCATGTGGCCCGCCAGTTCAACGATATGGCGGCGGAGGTGCGGGCCTCGCGGCAGGCGCAACAGGAGTTCATCGCCAATGTCTCCCACGATCTGAAAACGCCGCTGACCGCCATTCAGGGCTTCTCGCAGGCGTTGGTGGAGGGCGTAGCCTCCGATCCGGCGGGCGTGCAGCGGGCCGCCGCCATCATCCACGAAGAGTCATTGCGCATGAGTCGCTTGGTGGATCAGTTGCTGGATCTGGCAAGACTGGAGTCGGGGCGCGTGCAAATACGCCGTCAGCGCATCGATGCGGGAGAAGTGATGATGGCGGCCGCCGAGCGCTTTCAGCCGGCCGCGCGGAAGAACGGCGTTGCGCTCGACGCCGCAACTGAACCTGATCTGTGGATGCTGGGCGACGCCGACAGACTGATGCAGGTCTTTGTCAATTTGCTGGATAATGCCTTGCGCCACACGCCCGAGGGCGGCAGGGTGACTTGCCGGGCGCTCCGCCCCGCGGACAGGCCCGATGAGATCGTGATCACGGTCAGCGACGCCGGGCCCGGCATCCCGGCTGAGGATTTGCCTCATGTCTTCGATCGTTTCTATCAGGCGGAAAAGGCCCGGCGGCGAGGAAGTTCGGGCCTGGGGCTGGCCATCGTGGAGGAGATCGTTCGAGCGCACGGCGGACGGGTGGGCGTGAATTCCATTCCGGGCCAGGGCGCGACTTTCTGGGTGCGATTGCCGCAGGGGCCGACGGCGCGCGGGTGAGGATGAAATGTGTCATGCTGTGGAGCGAACAACGAGGCGTCTCTTTGCTACCGTCGCGAGATTCCCCTCATGCCATGCTTTGTCCCCGCTGGTCGCTCAGAATGACGCGAAAACGGCCCTTTACGAAACATGTATGATAGAATTGGAGCATGAAAATCGCTCTGACATCCATCGGTTGCCGTTTGAATGAGGCGGAAATTGCGGCATGGGCCCGGGAATTTCAACTGGCCGGGCACGAGATCGTGACCGCGCCCGCCGACGCCGATATCCTCATCTTCAATTCCTGCGCCGTCACCACCGAAGCTGCGCGCAAATCCCGCCAGATCGTCAAACGTCTGCATCGCCAGAATCCAGCCGCCAAACTGGTGGCCACCGGATGTTACGCCACCCTGGAGCCGGAAAGACTGGCCCGGATCATGGGCGTGGACTGGGTGATGAGCAATGCCGACAAAGATCAACTGGTGGCGCGCCTCACCGGAGAATGGCATCTGCCCGTCATGCCCGAGCTGGCCACCGAACCCGGCGCGGTTTATGTGTATCCGGGCAGCCGCACGCGGGCTTTTGTCAAGGTGCAGGATGGCTGCCGCAATCGCTGCACCTTCTGCATTGTCACTGTGGCCCGCGGCCCGGAGCGCAGCCGGGGCGTCGTCGCCGTCATCGACGAGATCAACGCTCTGCACCAGGCCGGCTATCAGGAGGCGGTGCTCACGGGCGTGCATCTCGGCGGCTATGGCTCCGACATCGACGAGAGTCTTTCGACGCTGGTGCGCGCCATCCTGGCCGACACCGACATTCCCCGCCTGCGTCTTTCATCTCTGGAGCCGTGGGATTTGCCCGATGATTTCTTTCGTCTGTGGGAGAATCCGCGCCTCATGCCGCACCTGCATCTGCCCCTGCAAAGCGGGAGCGACCGCATTTTGCGGCGAATGGCCCGCCGCTACACCACGGCCGCCTATGCCCGCCTCGTCGCCGACGCCCGCGCCGCCATCCCCCGTCTCAATCTCACCACCGATGTCATCGTTGGTTTTCCTGGCGAAAGTGATGACGATTGGGCGCAGACGATGGCTTTTGTGCAGCGCATTGGCTGCGGTCACTTGCACATCTTCACCTATTCTCCCCGTGGAGGCACAGCCGCCGCACGCATGCCCAATCAGATTGCAAGCGATGTGAAGCGGGCCCGCAGCCGCCAGCTTCACGCCCTCGCCTCCCGCATGAAGGCGGCGACCCTGGCCCGCTACGCGGGCGGCGCGACGGACGTGCTGTGGGAGGGCCCGGGCGAGCCGCTGCCCTCGGGCGACGTGCGCTGGACAGGCTATACAGAGAATTATCTGCGGGTGGAGACGACAGCTCCCGCGGGCCTGAATCTTGAAAATCGCATCCTGCCCGTGCATCTGACGGGCCTGGCTGGCGACCCGCCCGATCGGCTGACGGGCGAAGTGGCGTCGATG
>JALSPL010000199.1 GCA_026985975.1 Anaerolineae bacterium
CAGACAGCGCGAGCATTGCATGGTGACGGCTGTATCGCCGGAGACGATGGCGAGTATGCGTTCGTTGGTCCATAGAAAGCGGGCGTTTCCCCGGAATGGGGCAACGACGTCAAAACCGTCGTCGAGCTGGTCCAATTCTGAAACAGGGATGTAAAGTTCGTGGGAACGCGTGCCGCCTTTGGGGCCCGTTAAAAGCCCCGCAACGTTGAATTGCAGGGAATCAGGGAGCGTATGGTTTGTTGACACCAGAGTATTATACCGTTTTCTTTCTGAAAATAGCAAAAAACAGGGGTGGTTTTATGGTGATCAAAGTTTGCGGGCGGCTATGGCCAGCAACGCCCATCCGCCGATGAAAGCAAAGCCGCCAAAGGGTGTGATCATGCCCAGCCAGCGCATGTTGGTGAGAGCCATGAGATAGAGGGAGCCAGAGAACAGCAGGACGCCCGCAGCGAATAGCCAGCCCGCCACCCGCGCCGCCCTGCATTCGGGCAGGCGCGCTGTCAGCCAGGCCGCGATGAACAGAGCAAAGGTGTGATAGAACTGGTAGCGCACGCCCGTCTCCCAGTTGGCCAGCATGTGCGCATCGAGACGGGGTTTGAGGCCATGGGCGGCGAAAGCGCCGAAGGCGACGGAAAGCGCGCCCAGTGCGGCGGCGATGATGAAAAGGCGTTTGTTCATCTTTTTGACTCCTGTCAGCGAGAATGAATGATGGGGATGGGCAGGGCCCGGTCGGGCCATTCCACCCCATCGGGAGAGCGCACGGCCAGCCGCTGGCCCGTGGCGGGATCATACACCCCCACCCGAAGGGTGTAGTTCCCCGCTGGAAGGCCATCGGGGAGCGGGATCGCGTGCCACGAGTCCACCGCTTCGCCCGGCCGCCAGTGCGAGGTGGGCCAGTAACCATCGCGCGGGGGCGCATCCCCCTGGCCGATGAGGTTCCCCTCTCCATCCACCAGATGTACGAAGATGGTGTAATCGCCCGGGACGGGGTGAGCGGTCGACCAAATCACCGCTACCGTCAGCGCCTTGTCATCGACATCATAGGCGTAGCCGTGCAGTTGGATGCCCTGATCGAACAGGGCGAAGGGGGATGCGTTCGGGCGTTGGATGCGATTGGGCGGAGCGAGCAGATCGCCCGCATCCAGCAGGATGCCGCCCACGGGCTGACCATTCGCCTCAGCGGGCAAGGGAATGCCCACGCCGTCTTCGATCAATCCTTGCGAAAATCGCACCGAAAGTTTGAGCAGGGTGGGCGTGTCTGCATCGTAGGCGGTGGGGAGTTGGTATGTGTCGGGATAGATAACGCCGGGCTGCCAGAAACTGGTGGGCAACAGCCCGCGGCCGGGCCAGGCGTCCAACTTGGCCACGTTTTCTTCGTGGAAAGCCAGCCCGTTGAGTGAGAGATCGTAATCGATCGTCATGGCCGCGTCGGCCTGCCAATAGAGGGTGATTTTCAGCGTCTCGCCCGCGGCGATGGCGGGGCGGCGCAGGCGGTAGCCCAGCAGATGGATGGCGTCGCCGTAGCGGATGTTCAGGGGGACGGCGTCATCGGGCAGGGCGGCGATGGGCTGAGGCGGGCGATAGGCGGGGAAGATGCTGATGAAAGGAATGACCAGGGCGCTGGCGAACAAGGCCAGGCTGAGTGCGGACGCTGTTTTCTTGCGCCATTTTGCGGGGACGAGGGTGAGTGCGCCCGCTGCCAGATAGAGGGCGACGACCGCGACGCCGCCGAAGAGCAGGCGTCCCTGAGAGCCGGGCGTCATCAGCGACCAGCGCATGATGCCGAGAAGACTGAGGAGGAGAAAAGTGACCAGGGTGAGATGCAGGGGCCAGGCGCTCATCTGATGGCGGCTGATGGCCCGCGCCAGTCTCGCGCCCAGGCCCAAAGCTGCGGCCGCCGTCAGCGCTGTGACGAGCCAGAAGAACCATTGCGGCGCCAGCACGTTGAAGGCCCCGAATACGCCCCAGTACGCGTACCAGAAGCTGGGCCATTCCCGCAGCAGATCGGTCAGGCCGAAGCCTTCGGGTCGGAGTCCGGCGATGAGGGCCATGCGGGCCGTGCCGAAAAGTTCGCCATAGAGCCGCCAGTTGCGCAGATACCACCATCCCGCGATGGCCGCCACCAGAGCCGCCAGCATCGCTCCCCGTAGCAGCCAGCTCCGCCAGTCTCGGGTGCGCCCGGCGACGATGGTGAGGGCCAGAGCGGCAGTGGGAAGCAGGATCAGGCCCGAGACTTTGGTCAGCGCGGCCACCCCCAACAAAATGCCCAGCAGTAGCGTGCGGCCCCAGCGCACGCCCGGTTTTGACGCCACCAATTCATCGGCCAGCAGCCACAGCGTCATCGTGGCCAGCAACATCAGCAGGGTGTCATTGTTGACCGAGGCGTTGATGAAGAGGGTCATGGGGTTGAACGCGGCGATGGCTGCGGCCAGCAGGGCCAGGCCCGGTCCTCGCGGATAGACCGTGCGGGCCAGTCGCCAGGTGAAATAAACCGTGCCCGCGCCCATCAGCAGCGAGAACCAGCGGATGAGATACACCGCCAGCACTGTTCCGCCCTGCCAGGGGCCCTGCCCGGGCGGATGAGCCACGAAATTGACGTTGTCGGGCGTCCCTGGCACGCCCGCCTTGACAAAAGGATTCAGCAACCGCACCTGCTCATAGTCGCTGTCGTCGACGCCTGCGGTGAGCAGGGCGGCTATTGCATAGTAAAGCGGCGGCTGACTTCCCTCTTGCTCCCAATCGGTTTTTACATCCGGAATCTGCACCGGCAGGCGGTGGTGGCGCCGGATCTCCCGCACCACGGGATAATGCCATATTTCGTCCGACGCCTCGAAAATGGGCGTAGCGAAGCTATAGATGACGCCCAGCAGCAGATAGGCCAGCAGCAAGAGGGCTATTGTCATATTGCCCTGGCGTGAGACTGTGCGACTTTCGGACGTTGGGCCGGGACTCATGCAGCTAAATCCTGTCGATTTTGCCGCTGCCCGGATAGCCCCGCTCCCGGGCCACCCGGCGCAGGGCCTCGGCCACATGGGGCGGGCACATGGCGCTGGTGTCGCCGCCCAGCAAGGCCACTTCTTTGAGGATGCTGGCCGAGAGGAAGGTGTGCTCCTGGCTGGTCATCAGGGCCGCAAATTCCACTTCGGGCGCGAGCTGTTTGTTGGTGAGGGCGATCTGGAATTCGTATTCGAAGTCGGTGATGGCCCGCAGACCGCGCACCATGACTTTCGCCCCGATCTCCCGGGCGAAGTCCACGGTCAGCCCTTTGTAGGCCACGACTTCGACGTTGGGGATGTCGGCGACAGATTTGGCGAACAGGGCGACGCGCTCCTCGGTGCTGAACAGCAGGTTTTTGCTGGGCTTGTCATAAACGGCAACGATGACTTGATCCCACAGCGCGGCTGCGCGGCGGGTGATGTCCATGTGTCCGTAGTGGACAGGATCGAAAGTGCCGGGATAGATAGCTTTGATGTACATGATGGCTCCGATGCAAAAGGATAAGATGATCCTATTTTACTGCATGATCGCCATGGCGCATAGGGCGAGCGTCGACTTC
>JALSPL010000200.1 GCA_026985975.1 Anaerolineae bacterium
GGGGCTTGCCGGGGTCATCGAGCGGTCAATCACCCAACGCGGATTGTTGACGGTCGCCGTGACTCAGCAACGCCAGGGAATCGTGCAACTTCATAGCTACGCGGCAGGACGGCGGCTGCTGGACGCTGGCGTCGTTCCGGGTTATGATATGACTCCCTGCACAGCGCTGGTCAAACTCATGTTTTTGCTCGCCCAAAAGCACCTGTCTCCCGACGCCATGCGCAATCAACTGGCCAATAATCTGCGCGGCGAACTCACCATCCGCAGCGATATTACTCTCTGATAACGCCCGTCAGATTCTCCAGGGCTTCCGGATCAAGAATCGTAATGCGGCGATAGCCCAATTTCACCCAGCCCGCTTCCCGGAAATCCCGTAATATCGCGCTGATCGTTTCACGATAGGTGCCCAAAATATCCGCCAAAGATTGATGGCTGAGCCGAATCTGATTACTGTCGGCATAGCGGCTCTGACGAATCAACTCGGCGGCCAGACGCTCGGGCAACCAGCGATAAGCCACTTCTTCCAGCCTGTTTTCCACCTGCACAACCCGTAGCCCCATGGTGCGCAGCATGGCCAGACGCAAAGTGGCGTGTTTGAGTAAAAACTCTCGGGCCCGCTGCGCGGGAAGCCGCCATAAAACGCTCGGTTTCACGGCCTGTGCACAATAATTGGGCCCCTGACTGTCGAAATCAAACACTGTTTCTTCACCAAAAACCGCACCTGCGCCCAACACAGAAGTAACCAGACGCCTCCCTTCTTTGCTTGTAATCAATATCTGCACCAGCCCGTCAATCACAATATAAAGATACTCCGATATTTCTTCCGACGGAGCAATGCAATCCCAGGGCAAAACGCGCTGCACAGAAACAATCTGCGCCATCTCTTCGTCCTCTTTGGCCAACTGGGATAACATTTCTATTAACGTCTCATCTGCAATGATAATATCAACCTCAGATGCATTAGGTGAAGCCGTCATTAGTGGTTAACTCCCTGATGAAATGAAGCATGCATAAATAGACAGTAAGTGACAAAAAGAGATTCTCACGCAACACCTGCCGGAGAAAAGGTCCAGCTTTCTAATTGTACCGAATTGTAACTAGGATTGCAATTATCATAAACACGCTATGAGCGATGCTTTCCCAACGTATGATAAGTTCTCTGCAGCATTAAAGCATCTCAAACGAAATACGTGAAATCCGACCCTATTTCTCGCTACTCCCCCCTTAACCACGCTTTATAGGATGCCAATTATGTCCCGAACTGCGATGTTTGAAGGACTTGTTTTTGATGAAAAAAGTCGCCTGCTCGAAGTCGGTTGGGTGGGCGCAGACGCTTGCTATCTTTATGATGATGACGGCTTCCTCCGTCACCTTGACGCCGCGGAGGTGGATCGCCATATTCTGCGCTTTTTCAAGGATCAGGTGTTGGAAAACAAAGAGACTGCTATCCGCGGCATGTTGGAGCTGATGGGGAAAGATGATATTTTCACAAAAACCGCACTGGAATATCAGATTGCCCACATGGATGAAAATGTCGATCAGATGCTTCCCCCACAAGCGAGGGAGATGCTGCGCTCTTTGGGATTCATGATCATCATCGACGCACAGGGGAATCTGATCGACATCCAGATGCCTGATCTTCCCGACATCGAAGGGCTGTTGGGGCGTAACGATTACTGATCTGAAGCTCGTCCGACGAAGCGGAAAAATCATGCCGCCAATCATCATCCCCGGAGAGACCCCATGTCGCATCCCTTTCTCAACCTGACGCCCCCACAGCGCAAGCGTCTTTTCTGGCTGTTTCTGGCGCTGACGCTGCTAACGACAGCCGTCCTGCAAATAATCGACGGCGCATTGCAAACAACCGCAGCGCCTCAGGGCATCGTGTCCTATGAGCTTGCGGGCAATGCTGCGACAGCCGGGAACATCCTGGCCAGTTGGGACGCCGCAGCCAGACTGCACGCAGCTTTCAGTCTGGGATTCGATTTTCTGTACATGCTGGCTTACACCGTCACCCTGGCGCTGGCGGCGTTGTGGCTGGCAGATGATTTTTCGGGCTTGTCGCGCCACATTGGCATTCTACTGGCATGGGGCGCGGGCATCGCCGGGGTAGCCGATGCGATGGAAAATTACTTTCTCTGGCGGATGCTGATAAATGGCCCGTCAGACGCCGCCGCCATGATTGCGCATGGAGCCGCGCTGATCAAATTCACCCTGATTCTTCTGGCGTTTTTTTATTTCATCATCGCCCTTTTGATGGTTTTTTTCCGCAATCGGCGCGGGCCGAATGCACAGCATTGACGGCCGCCAATCGCAGCAACGCTCTGCATTCGCTTCCGGCTGTCGTTAATCGATCAACTCACGCTCCAGCACGCCCGTCAGGCAGCCGATGCCGCCCGCAGCCAGGGTCAATTCATCAACAGCCACGGTCACGCATTCGACGCCCAGGGTTTCGTAAAACGCCTGGGTGATGGGATTGCCCGCGGGCATAAGGATGCGCCGCGGGCCCAGCGTCACGAAATTCAGGGCGAAACCACGCACTGTCTCTTCTTCGTCGGGGAGAAAGTGCACCGCCACCCCATGCTCGCGCAATGCCTGCACCGCGGCAAAGGGCACGCGGCCAGGCCAGGCGATGGCCAGGTCTCGATCCACGACGCGCAACGAGCCCATCAGGTGCATGGCTCCGTAGGGCAGCCCCACAGGGACGACATCGATGTCCATCTCAGCCAACGTCGCCGTCACCTGGGCCCGTCCGGCGGGGTTGGTGCGCAGGCCATCGGCCACCAAAACGCCGTCCGGGCTCAGCCAGATGGCATCGGCGCCCTCGAAGGTGGCGCCGCCATGCACGCTGCGCAGAATGGGGACGCCCAACGCTGCCAACCGCCGAGCGATGAAGCGCTCTTCGCCAGCCCGCACACGCGAGGCGGGACGGGCCAAAATGGCGCCTTCGGGCGTCATCCACATCAGGTCGGCGACGAACATAAGGTTGGGCGAGGGCGGGACGTCGGGCTTTACGTAGTGCACGGTCACGCCCGCATCGGCATAGGCCCGAGCCATGGCGTCATGTTGGGCCTGAAGTCGGGATAGATCAACCTGGGCCAACAGTTGCGCTGCGTCGGGATCCTCCACCAGCAATTCCGGGCCAGGACGATGCAAGAGCACGGTTTTGAGCTGCGCCCATTCGCTGTTCTGTCCGCACGCGCCCCACAGATCGCCCAACTCCTGACGCGTGCTCGTGGTGCGGGGCTGCCAGCCTTCGCCGCCATAGGCCGCGGCATCGAAAAAAGATCGAGACATAGCTTACCTCCAGTCTGTCATTCTTGCTCGGCTGTAATCAAAATGGAACTGGATGTCTTCCAGAGCCCGAGCGGCAAACGGATGCTGATCACTGCCGTCGCTGTTCATGATCCACAATTGCCAGGGGCCATTGCGGTTGGTGAGGAAGATGATAAAGCGTCCATCAGCAGAAACCGCCGGCGTGACATTATCGACTGGGCGATCCCGCAAGGCGGGAGGCTGCGTCAGGGCCTTCGGTCCGCTGCCATCGGCGTTGTAACGCCAGATATTCCAGCTATCGCCATCTTTTCTACTTACATAGATGTACCGACCGTCGGGACTGTAGATCGGCGCTCCAAAATCCTGATAGGCGATGATAGGTTGGGGCGGCCTGTTGCTGTCGGTATAAGCAATCGACATGCCGTCACGAGTCAAATGAAGCACTTCCTGCCTGAATGGATGAAAACGAGGCGTATAAGCAATGGCGTTCGTGGGCAAATCACGGATCTGACCACCATTCACCGGGTACATTTCCAATGCCGTCGTAAAGAAATGGATGACGGTGAAATCCCAAATGCAATAGGTGCCAAACGGATAAGTCCAACAATCATTGCCATTGAACTCTTTACGAATCTGATCATCGGTGGCGCACCCCAAAGGCGTATCGCGGCAATACTTGTCCGCCACCACTTTTTCATAAACCAGTCGCTGTCCATCGGGCGACCAGGTAGGGGAGCGAGGCTTATTATCGCCGATAACAACGCGTTCGTCACTGCCGTCTGCATTGATAACGCGAATGGCGTCGCCATCTCCGCCCCAGCGAGTGAAGGCTATTTGTTTGCCATCCGGACTGAAAGCGGGATCCAGGCCCGCGGTAATGCGTCGCAATCCGGTTCCATCAGCATTGATGATATAGATATTGCCGCCGGGGCTATCTTGAAACACGATTTTCCCCGTGGGAATGACAGGGACGGGCACGGCGGTCGTGGCTTTTCCCGCCACGGGCAGTTTCTCGACGGCCACATCGCCTTTCAGCCAGCGGGCAGCCGCCCAGCCGACCTCGCCATCCCCGGTCAGTATCTTCAACCACTGACCATTATCGCTACGTCCCAGCAACGTCACCTGCTGGTCCGAGGTCAGGGAGCCGACGACGGACCAGTCAATGCCCGGGCCGGCGCGCAGGTTCAATCGTCGGGCCAGGACAATCGCCTTGCCCGCCGACTCAAGTTCGCCGGAACTTCCGATATTGCCAGCACCACCGACACTTCCTCCGGCTACAGGAATCTCATCCAGGTCCATAAAGACGCGGAGCCTGGATGTAAGCGCCCAGCCGGTCAGAGGCTCGGCGTTAGCGTCATGCTGATAATGAACCTGCAACCATGTTTTATCGGGCGAAGCGCTGACGATCTCCAGCCGGTCTCCGGCCGAAAGCGGGGCGATGGCCCGGCCCCCGGGCTCCGAAAAAAGACTCGTCCGCAGCACATCTACATACGCCCAGCCCACCACATCCCGGGCGGGAGAAGAAATCAGTTCGGGCGTGGAAACCGAATTATTTCCGGCGAGCACAGGCGTTGTCTCAAACACGACTTCCGGCGTCAGTGTTGGCGTTGTCTGCAAAGCCAACGCAGGACGCGTGGGGAGAGCGAAAGCTGTAGGCGGAGGCGGAATCATGCGCGTCGGCGCCGACGCCGGCGCCACGCGCTGACATCCTGCTGTCAGGATGCTCAGGAAAACAAATAAGATGATCGATAACCAACGTGAAGAATCTCTCATGGTTTACTCATATCGAAGTGCATCGATAGGATGAAGCTGCGCTGCGCGCAGTGCGGGATAAATGCCGAAAAACAACCCTACCAGAGCGCTGAAGCTGGTCGCCAGAATGATGGAGCTCCAGGAGATGACAGCTTGCAGATCTTTGGAAAAGCTGGCCAAAGCCTGAGCGCCCACAAAGCCCAGGATCATGCCGATGATGCCGCCAATGAGGCTGAGCACCATGGCTTCCACCAAAAATTGCAGGAGGATATCGCGGCGTTTGGCTCCCACCGCTTTGCGCAGACCGATCTCGCGGGTGCGCTCGGTCACCGACACCAGCATGATGTTCATGATGCCGATGCCTCCCACCAGCAAACTGATGGCGGCAATGCCTCCCAGAAATGTGGTGAGGACGCCGGTGATGCTGCCAAAGATATCCAGGATGTCCGCCTGGTTGATGACGCTGAAATCATCTTCATCCAGATAGGTGATGTTATGCCGGGCCCGCAGCAGATCTTCGATGCTGGCGGCTGCCAGATCGATATTCTCCTCACTGTCCACTTTGGCCAGAATCAGGGATAGGGTCGGCTCGCCGCGCGGGCTGCGAAGATGAGGGAAAAGGCGTTGCTGCGCCGTGGTGAAGGGCACAAAGACCATGTTGTCAAAGCTGCCAAAACTGCTCCCGCCCTTCTTTTCCATCATGCCGATGACGCGAAAGGGAATGTTATTGATGCGGATGCTTTGTCCGATGGGGTAAACGTCGGGCGGAAAAAGCTTTTCGGCCACATTACTCCCCAGGATCGCGACGCGGGCCTCGCTCAACACATCTTCCTCGCTCAGAAAACGTCCGTCAACGGGATAATAGTTGCGCACATCTGGATATTCCTCATTGCTGCCGGTAATGGAAAGCGCCAATGTAGTCTTGCCATAACTGACGTTGCCCCGACCATCAGCTTCGGGCACGACCGCCGCCAGATGGGGAACCTGCAGCGGGTCGCGAATCGCCATCCAGTCTCCGTTTGTCAAAGGTTTGCTGGGACGCCGCGTGCGCGGATCGCCCGGCTGTGCGTCTTTGAGGCTACCGGGAACCACAATCAGCAGATTAGAGCCGGCGGATTGCAGTTGTTTCGTCACCATTACTTGCACGCCCTGCCCCACGCTCATGAGGGCGATGACGGCAGCCACGCCGATGATGATGCCCAGCATGGTCAGAATAGAGCGCATTTTATTGGCCGTCAGGGCCCGCATGGCAATGCGGAAAGCTTCTAACAAATTCACGATTCCACCTCGCCCATGGCCGCCGCGGGCGGCGCCTCATCCGTCATCGTTTCAGATCGATCATATTGTTCATGTTTATGATTGAGGAGATCGTTGACGGGTCTGTCATACATGCGCTCGCCCGCCCGTTTCGGGTTTTTCACCGGCGCATCGCTGACAATGCGCCCGTCATGCAGCCGCACGACGCGCCGGGTGTGAGCGGCGATATCAGGCTCATGCGTGACAAAGATGATGGTGATCCCCTCTAATTCATTCAGATCCTGGAAAATGCGCATAATTTCGGCGCCGGCCTTGGAATCGAGGTTGCCGGTCGGTTCATCGGCCAGGATGATGCTGGGATTATTGACCAACGCCCGTGCGATGGCGACGCGCTGCTGCTGGCCGCCCGACAGCTCATTAGGCCGATGGTGAATGCGGTCGGCCAATCCGACCAATTCCAGCGCTCTCAGCGCTCGCTCTCGCCTGTTCCGGGCCCCGGCGTAGATCAGGGGCAGCTCCACATTGGCCAATGCCGACGTGCGGGGCAGCAAATTGAAGTTCTGAAAAACAAATCCGATCTTCTTGTTCCTGATTTCCGCTAGTTCGTCATCGGTCAGGCTGCCAACATCGACGCCGTCCAGAGCATAGAAACCGCTGGTGGGCACATCCAGCGCCCCGGCGATATTCATAAGCGTAGACTTTCCTGAACCAGAAGGCCCCATGATGGAAACAAATTCACCGGGCGCGATATCGAGAGAAACGCCGCGCAGAGCGTGCACTTCGATCTCCCCCATTTTATACACTTTGGTCACGTTGGACAGATGAATGACAGATTGCGCGTCCGGCATGGATCAACCTCCTCCAAAAATCTGCCTGCGCAAAATATCACCGGTGTCAATCCGTCGGATAGCAAGCCGATCGCCTTCCTCCAGGCCGGAAACCACTTCACTATATTGCTCATTGCGCAAGCCCAGAACAATATCAACCCGTGTGGGCACATCATTCACCAACTTTTCCACATAGGGCGTGCGGGTGTTTTCATCCAGATGCATCACCCGATTGGGGATCACGATCACATCTTCCGCTTTATCGGTGACAATGGCGACGGTGGCGGTCATACCGCTGCGCAGGGGCTGATCCGTAGGATCAAGGTTGATGATCACCTCGTAGGTGACAATGGCGCTGCCACCGACAGGCGTGGTGTTGGCCACCGGCGCAATACGGGTGACTACGCCCGTCAGTTGCGCGTCGTTCAGGGCGTCCACAGTGATAAGCGCCGTCTGGCCCACCTCGACATGCCCGATATCCAGTTCGTCGACATTGAGCTTGATGTGAAAACCGACGGGATCGGCGACCACCATGGCGGGCAGAGAGGGATTGGGGAATTCATTGGCGCGGATATTGATAATGCCCACTACGCCATCGATGGGAGAGATAAGCCGGGTGTTGCGCAACGCCAGTTCAGCAGATTCAACGCCGATGCCGGCCTGTTCCACCTGGGTTTCCAGCACAGCCAGGTCCGTGGGTTTAGCGCCATTTAGCAGGCGCTCCAACGAGGCCTCAGCCTGGGCCACCGCTGCATCAGCGGCGGCAATCTGGGCCAGGGCCTGAGCCTTCTGGCTGGCTGTCGCCGGAGCCAGCGTCACCTCAAGATTCGCCTTGGCCGTCGCGTAATCAATGGTGGCCTGCTGCAACTGGATGGACTGGGGCAACATGGAAGCATTGGGCATGGAGGAAATTTCATTATAGGCTTCCTGGGCGTGTTTCAGAGCGGCTTCCGCTCTTTTCAATTGGGCTTCCGCAACCTTGCGCTGGGCGGCTGTTGGCCCTCGCAACAAATCCTGATAGGCGGCGCGGGCGGCGGCGGCCTGCGCCCGGGCGGATTCCAGTTGCGCGCGGGCAGCAGCAATATCGGTTTCATCCGCAGGCGTCTTGGCTTTGGCCAGGTTCGCCTCTGCCAACTTCTGGTTCGTTTTCGCCTGCTTGAGTTGAAGCTGTAGCTCATCGTCCTCCAGCCGGGCGAGAACCTGATCTTTCTTCACAGCTTCGCCGATATCGACAAGAATCTCCTTAACCTTGCCGGTTCCACGAAAGACAAGCTTCACCTCTTCGCTGGGCTCAATGACTCCGGTGGAAGAAACGGTGGCGTAGATATCGCCACGCGTCACAGTGTACACCTCATAATCAGGAGGCGGCGGCTCTTTTTCTTTGGCTGTCGCCTGATATGCAAACCAGGACCCGCCAATGACGACGACCAGGATAATGAGAGCTACAATCAATCTACGCATAGGATATCCTTGTATTTATAAGAATCTGAGTGGTAATGCATGAATGCTCATGACAGTTAAAAAACAGCAAAAAACCGCATTGCCATGAAAGCTATTCTATTTACGTTGTTTAGCCCTGTAGAGTTGCGTCATCTCGCCCCCGCAAGTTGGGTAATAGCTACTGGAAGCAGATGGGCGCCAATCTGGATAGCGGCATAAACGATCGTCAACAGTAAACTGCCGCCATTCCCCAATCTCCCCACCACGCGCAGCAATAGATAAATCAGTATCAAATGCCAAATAGCAAAAATATCCATTTGTGTGGCTGCAATGAAGACGGGATTGCGCTGGTCTTCTGCAATTTTGCCCGTAGCAAAAAATGATGACAATCCCGGATATTTGATCAGCGAATCAGCGTAAAGATTCCAGGCCAATTGCACCAGAGGACGAATAGCAAAGGGCGTCCATGTCCAGGTCAGTGCTGCCCAAAGTCCGCCAGGGCGGGGCGATGAACTCAGCAAGGATATGCCGAGATAAAGAATCAACATACCGATGGCCCAGGTGATCAGTAGTCCGAACACAACCTGCGTGATCGTCGTCAGCAGCAAGGCATTGGGCTGCAACATGCGTTCGAGCATGGGGCGAGCGGCATCCGCCTGCTCCGGCGTCATATTGCTCAGACGCAAAGCAATGCCTTTTTGCACCCGTGCGATTTGCAAATTCATTGTCAGAGCGACATGCAGCAAGGGCGCAACAACAGAGAGCAAAGCCGGGAACCACCAGCTGCGCGTCTGCACCGTGCTGACGCGCGCCAGCGCCAGACTGGGAGCAGTCAGAATATCCCAGAAATTCACCAGGAAATTGACAGGTTTCGCTGTTGAGACAGATGTAGTCATGACGCCTCGGGCGGGGTGGAGAATACAAAAATGAATGCGGCGTACCGGTGCTGACGCCAATCGGACAAGGTAATAATCATAGATGGTTGATTAGATGGCGTCGCAGATCTGCGACACAGGATTGTCTTCCATTACCCAAATAGCCATTTTACAATGTCCTTTTGTTTGGAGTGTTATTATACTCTTTTTTTCATCTCCCGCATAATTGTTGGATTATCACCTTCGAAAATAGAAATGTTACGGCGTCATTCCAAGAGAGCGGAAACGACTGAGAATTACCCCGTTTGCAGACGCAAGATTTCCTTCGGCTTTGTTTATGATGCCCCTTGCTCCCTCCACCCTGGCCCCGAATCGTTTACAAATACTGGACACTGGCGTTTTTTGCTTTGAACTCAATTTCACTCGGATTGTTACTGATAATCTCTTCCCGGGGGACGAAAATGGACGAATGTAGACGAAAAGTGACGATTCTTTTTCGTCAATCTTCGTCCTTTGGTCTATTTTCGTCAGATCATTGGATAGGATGCGTACGAATCCAGGCGCAATTTCATTTTCGCCAGACGCCAGACAAATAGATAGCCGCCCCTGACGATTACACAAGAGGCGCTGGGTTGGACTTTGGAACGCATCGAAAATGCACAGACCGCCTGAGACCGCCCTGTTGCCATCAGCACAAGCCCCCGCACCGGCGTCAAACCGATGCTCGGGGGCTTGTGCTGATGGTGGACCGGGCCCGATCTATCGCCGCCAGGCCATCTTCTCGAAAAACCACACGGGCAAGACCGGGGCGTCAAATAAACGCCGCTTGGCTGAACCGTCGGGCCGCATCACCCAGATGCCCCACACGCCGCCCTCGTCACTCCGCCAGGCAATCCATTGGCCGTCGGGCGACCAAACTGGCAAACCGTCGGAAGCAAGGCGATTGGTGAGCCGTTTGCGGCCGCTGCCATCGGCATTGATGACATAGATTTCGAAGTTGCCTTCTTCCTGACTGATGAAAGCGATGCGCTTGCCGTCGGGCGACCAGGCGGGTTGTCCATCACTGCCGCCAGTGGTCAAACGCACCTGTCCTCCGGCGTCGGCGTCGGTGATCCAGATGCCGCAATCGCCGCCAAAACAGTTCCGGAAGACGATGCGGTTATCCACGGGCGACCAATCGGGATATTCGCCCTGGATGAGAGGACGAAGACCGCCGCCGTCACTGTTGACAATGTAAATTCGATCGCCCATCACGGCCAGACGATCGCCGCCAGGACTAAATGAAGGATAAGCGCCGCCGGGAAGGATGCGATGTTCGTTAGTGTAATCGCTGTTCATAATCCAGATGCCCACGTTTTCCCGGCCCTTGTCGCCAGGCCAGGCGTAATAGGCGATCTGTTTGCCATCAGGGCTGAAATCCACTTCGGTGCGCCAGGCATGAAGCATCCGTTTCGCTCCAGTGCTAAAATTGTACTCCCAAAGTTCCCATTGCTGGGCGTCGAGATTGGCGTTGGAATATAGCATGACGCCCCGGGGCCCGGCTGGCGGCTTGGGTGTGGGCGTCACTTCGGGCGTGGGCGGCAATTCGGCCACCTCCTGCACATCTTCCGCTGGCCCGGATAGGGTCACCAGATCACCCCGCACCCAAGCGGTCTTTTCCTCACCCAGAACAATTTGCCACCAGACGCCATCATTCATCTCAGCTTTGCCCGATACAACATAATGATCGCCCTTCTTGCCCTTTCCGGCCACAAGATAATTGACGCCGGGCCCGCTGCGCAAATTCACCGTCTTACTCATGGACGCCTGCACAGGCTCGGGCGTGGGCGTAAACGTCGCGGTGGGAGCTGAAGTCGGGGTGTCGGTAGGAGCGGGCGTTGACGTGGATGTGGGGATGGATGTGGTCGTATTGGTGGGTGGAACCGGCGTGTCGGTGGGCGGAACCGGCGTGTCGGTGGGCGGAACAGGAGTTGCTGGGGGAACAGGCGTCTGCGTTGGCTTTGCAACCTCGACCGTCAGCGTGGCCATGCCAGACGTCACGGGCGGTTCGCCACATCCCGCCAACAAAACCATCAATAACATCCCGACAACGAATAATCCAGACGCGAATTTGTAAAACATGCCAACCTCCAAAAGATGAGGGCCCTGGGCGCATGAATGGTCGCCAGACCTTGGGAAAAAATAAGAACGTGAGCGAATTGTGAATGGTGGAAATAAAACTCCCTTGAACTTCCCGGTACATTCACATTTTAGCATATATCCATGAGAATTACATGACAGTCTTCCTCCTGTTTTCTGAAAAAACTGTCATCTTCGCACAGCAGACTCACCCATTCCTGTTTGAGGAAACCCGGCAGATGATTCATGCGTATCAGGAGATGACAAACATTCATCCCATTCAAGGAGCACATTCCCCACCATGACCTGCCTCGGCAATATCATCTGGCTCATATTTGGCGGCTTCTTTGCCAGCATTGGCTATATCTTCGGGGGACTGGCAATGATGCTCACCATCATTGGCATTCCCTTTGGCATCCAATCCATAAAAATCGGCGTGGCCAATCTATCGCCCTTCGGCAAAGAAGTCATTGCCACAGAGGACGCAGGCTCTCTGCTGAGCATCATCTTCAACGTCATCTGGATCATCTTGTTCGGGTGGGAAATTGCGCTGGTGCACCTGATCTCGGGCGTGATTCTGGCCATCACCATCATCGGGCTGCCCTTTGCCAAACAACACTTCAAACTCATTCCCCTGGCGCTGGCTCCCTTTGGACGACAGCTTGTGTAAGCGAAGCTTACGCATAATCAGATACGCAAATCCAGCATCCCGTCGCCAGCCGATGGGATGCTGCGCGCCGAAAAGCAAAAACCTTTGCTCCGCCATGTTGAAAGGTGCTATAATGCACTTACTTTTCCATAAAATTGAGGACTCTCCGTGCCAGACTCTCCCGACTTCGATCCCATCTCCGCATCGCCTCCTCCACAAGATGATTGGAATGACTTTCCCGAACCGCCCGCCGTTGTCGCTCGGGATGTGACGGCATCCGATCTTCCTTCGCCCCGAGCCAAAAAGAGCTCAACGGGCAGCGTCATCTGGGAAACATTGCAAACCCTGGTGCTGGCGGGCCTGCTCATCGTCTTCTTCCGCACCTTTATCTTTCAAAATTTCGTTGTTGAGGGCAGCAGCATGGTTCCCACGCTGATTCAGGGTGACAGGCTCATCGTCAGCCGCCTCAGCTACTTTTTGGGGGAGCCGGAGCGCGGCGACATCATCGTTTTTCAATATCCTTACGGCCCGGAGCGAGATTTCGTCAAACGCATCATCGGCAAGCCGGGCGAAACCATCGCCATCCAGAACGGCCAGGTCTTCATCAATGGCAAACCGCTGCCCCCCGAAGATTACGTCCAAAATAAGAGCAGCGATACGATTGCTCCTGTCACATTGGGCGATGATGAGTATTTCGTCATGGGAGATAACCGCACAGGCTCCAGCGATTCTCGCAGTTGGGGGCCGTTGCAAAAGCATTTTATCATCGGCAAAGCCTGGTTGATTTACTATCCTTTCAAGCATTTCAAATTCCTTCAACATCCCGACATAGAGCCTCAGCCATGACCCCTGACGAACAGGAAATCCGCGCTCTGGTGCGACGCATTCTACTGGATGTGCTGGCGGAAGAGGCAGACGATTCATCGAAAAACGCCTCCCGGCCCGCGACGCCGACGGCATCGCCCGTCATCGCCATCGCCTCTGATCATGGCGGCTATGAGCTCAAACAGCGTCTGATCCCCTGGCTGAAAGAACTGGGCTACACGCCCGTCGATCTGGGGACGGCTGGCAAGGAGAGCGTGGATTATCCCGATTTCGCCTTTTCCGCCGCCAGCATGGTCAGGCAAGGCAAGGCCGACGCGGCGATTGTCATCGACGGCGCCGGCATCGGCTCGGCTATGGCCGCCAACAAAGTGCCGGGCGTGCGGGCCAGCATGTGCTACGACATCGCCACCGCCCGCAACGCCCGCGAGCACAATCACGCTAACGTCCTCACCCTGGGCGCGGGCATGATTGACGTCGAGCAGGCCAAAGCCATTGTCAAGACCTGGCTGGAAACGCCCTGGGGCGAGGGCCGTCACGCCCGCCGCGTAGCCAAAATCACCGCCATCGAACAACGTTTCAGCAAAGCCAATTGCTAAAGCAAGGAGATTTCCTGTGGCCCAGCAATATGACATCGAACGCCTGACCACCTCA